>JAIBAF010000076.1 GCA_019695335.1 bacterium | reverse complement strand
CGCGGCCCATTGACATCGTAACAATGAACCTGTTGCCCGACGGGATCTTTGAGACCGAGCATATCGGCGGTTTTTTGATTGATGATAACCGCATTCAGTGAGTCGGTCTTCAACCCTCTTGAAAAACTTCGGCCTGCCCGGAGTTTGATTCCCATCGTTTCAACAAAATCGTAATCGGTGGCGTTGAAGTACACGACCTTCATTTGTTCGGGCGATTCATCGACGCGGTAGATCACGCTCCACGGCCACGGATCGCCGGCGACCCTTTCGCTCCGGCTCACGCCGAGAACCCATGAATTCTGAAGCAACCGTTCCCGGTACGATTCATAATGGCGGGACACTTCTTCCGGCAACATTTTCATGACGACTATATTTTCTTTATTAAATCCCATCGAGCGATTGTGAAGATAGTCTAATTGCCGCGTCAGCACGATGGTGGCCGCAATCAAACCGATCGAAATGACAAACTGCAGCGTGACGAGCAGATTCTTGAATTGAAACAGGCTGCGCTGTCCGACGCGGAATTCTTCTTTCAATGCTTTCACAATGTCGTAGCCGGAAAGAATCAGCGCCGGATACAATCCGGCGAGCAGCCCGAGAATCAATGCGATCGGGATTAATAACGGAATGGTCTCCAATATCTTCGACGCCTCAAGCGGGATTTCCCACTCCAACCCATTTCCGATGATCGAAAACAATTCGACCGACAGGCCATACGCCATCACCAAGCACATCAGGGTGATCAGCAGGCTTTCGGAGAGAAGTTGAATGGCAATCGCCCGGCGTTCGGCTCCGAGAATTTTCCGGATCCCGATGCCCCGGATGCGATTGATCGCAATCGCATTCGTCAACGATGAAAAATTAAAACCGGCAATGACGAGGATCAACAGCGCCACAACCACCAGCGCGTACACGCTGAACTTATTGCCTGAGCGGATGTGACTGGATAAGTCGTCCGCCATTCCGTCGGATCCGAGATAAATGTCGGCGATGTTTTGCACAAGCGGACGAAAAGACGATTCCCGGTCTTTATAGAGCTTGTGCAGTTTGGCCTGAAAATCGGCCGGATCGGTCCCACTCTTGAGTTCAACATAGGTTAAGAAGCCCAACCAATCCATGCTGGTCAAGTCGGATGAATAGCCCTGCGGAACGATATAGTTTTGAAATGAAATCAGGAAATCAAAATTCAGATGTGAATTGGACGGAACTGCCAGAACGCCGGTCACTTTCAGCGGCGTCGTATTGTTCCACAAAAGCGTGGAACCGACCGGGTCCGGATCGTCAAAATATTTTTCCGCCATCGCTCTCGTGATGACGATGGAGTTGGGTGCACTCAGAGCCGTTTCACGTTCGCCGGACAGGAATGGAAACTGCAGGATTTTTAGAAATGACGAGTCGGCATAGTATCCGCGGCTTTCATAAAACTGTTTTTGCCCGTTGCCCAAGAGCGCATTCAGGACATACCGCATCCGGCTGACCCGGGCGATCTCGGGAAAACGTTGCTGAATTTCCGGTCCAAATGCCGGAGGCGAATTCACCAGGGTGGTCACGTTGCCCGAGTTATCTTTGTAAGAAAAATTGATCCGGTAAATGTTATCCCGGTTTTCATGAAAGTTTTCAAAAGAAAGTTCGTGACGTACGAAGAAAAGGATCAGAAGAATGGAGGAAAAGCCGGATGTCAGTCCCAAAATATTGACGAATGCAAACTTCTTATTACGTTTCAGAAAACGCAGTGAACTGATCAGGTTGCTTTTGAACATGGCGCGCCTTTTTCGGATGATGTGCGGTTTTTTGCATCATGTTACGAAAGAATCGGATCGTTCGTTTTAAGAAACATGATAACCTGCGGAATGGACGTGATAAACGGAGGATGTTCGGCAGCCGTTCACCTTTTCTTCACAAACGTTTTTGAAACATTTTAATGGATTTCCCACTGAGAGAGCCTTAAAGGTGATTACCGTTTGTCAGTTCTCGACTGAGCTCGAACTGACACACATTTGTCACAATGGATTAAAAAAGCTTGATGCTATTTCTCAGGAATAACTTCTTGTTGTTTGAATCGTTCCGACTCAATTATTCACGGCCTTGCAAAAAACGCCGGACTAAGAACCAACGTTCGCATATCATGATGCGGAAAACGTGAAGCTTATCTTCAATTTTTGAATAAATATAACTGTAGTAACTGTTTTCCGCGTCCAAAAGCGAACGTTGGTTCAGGCGTTTTTTGCATAGCCGCAGCGTTTTTCTTTGTAACTTTCTTTTGGCGCGTTGCCAAAAGAAAGTTAATTTCAGCAGTACACACTACCGTCCAATCCCTCCTTGAAGAGGGGAGCCATAATCAACCTAATTCAAAAAAATTTATTAGAAGCGGTATTAGGATTGCAATTCTTTTTTGAAAGTGCGGCTCAATTTTACGGACGATCCGTTCTTCAGATAGACCCGGCCATCGCCGTTTTCATTGGTTTCAATTTTCGAAACGTAATCTTCATTGACCGCGAAAGAGCGATGGATTCTTTTAAATGCCGGATAGGAGCACTCTTTCAAAAAAGATTTGAGGCTTTGATATTTGACAAACGTGTCGGTATGAGTCTGAATCGTAATGCAGTTTTGATTGGATTGAACGTAGAGGATGTCCGTAAATGGAACTTTTGTAACCGCGTAGCCGGCGGAGAGCATCACGAAACTTGGTTTTTCCGTTTCCCCGCCGGGTCGTGACGTGGAGGAAAATAATTCGTAGATGGTAATCCCGGCCAGTGAGAAAAAGCACAAAAGATTGCCGGCAATATTATTGGTCAACGTCGCGACGAGTATGTCTGCCGCCGGAGTATCAATATCCAACCAGTAGCTGATGATCAGGAAGACACTTGCCTGCGCGACCATGAGATTCAGTACGAGGGCAATGCCGGAGAAAATCAATAACGCGGCAACTTTCTGCGGCACATTCCATTGATCCCTGGAAAAAATATTTCGGATGATTCGATCGATCGGACGGATCGCTAATCCCCAATAAACCATACTGCTGATCACAAGTACCAGCAGTTCGGTGTAACAAATCAAATCGCGGCTCACCTGGAAAAGAAAACCGAAAGAAAGGTTGAGGACGGCAAGTAGTCCGATTGCCAGAAATCTCATTGTTTTAATTTTTTCCATGCGTCAGGCTCCGATTCGGTTGCGTTGTAATACGCGAATGGCCCGCGAAAGTTTTTCAATGAACAATGAATAATGAGCAATGGAATATAATGGTTGTCGTATTTAAGCTGGCATATCCAAATGGAGGGGATTATTATTTTAAAGGCTCGATTTTTTTAAGAGGAGATTGATTCTTTGTCAGTAGCCAGTTTTCCTTAAGTTCGTTCTTGTGTGCCGCCGCCCATTCTATCACAAGTCCCAGAGCGCGTGGTGGGAGAAAACCTGCAATTACCGACAGGTTGTCAATCCCTATGATCGCTTCAAACTCACCATAAATCGCATGAAAGTGTTCGGGAACGTGGTCATCATAATACATGTATATATCTATGCCGTAGAAAAAACTAATTTTGGGCATGAACAAGCTCTTCGGCGCGTTTGTTGGTCAATCTCAAATACAAAGAATCAGCGCACACATCGACTTCGTCACTCCACGCAACGGCTCCGGTTTTGACGTCGATATAGGCACGTTGAAATACCTGAACATCATCCCAAATCTGAAATACACCTTTACCTTTTAAATGAGATAGATCAACAGTGCCTTCAACGCCGTCGTCAAATTTCAGCCATAATTTCAAATCCGGTTGGGGTGAAAGTGCAACAATTTTTTTCATGTCAAGACCTCAACTTATTATTGAACTAAATTAGCGCATTGTTACAACATATGCAAGCTTGTGAATGATGAATTAACAGCCGGAGGGCACGAACGTACGATTGAACGCGGTGGTATTCGCCGTTATTTTGTTGCCTTAATTCCGTATCGTATGGCCGCTTCAAGTACATCGATGTTCATGTCTTTTAACGCTTTGAACTTGATGCAATACCCGCTCACGCTCGCCTTGCCAAGTTTTTTTCCATATGTCTTGGCCAAGTAGGTTCTGTCTTTAATACCGAGGATATAGACCGAGATTCCGGTTGTGTTAGCGCTCATACCGATTTGATAAAACTCCCGGGTTTTTCCATCAGCATATTTTATCGTGTACAATCCATATCCAATATTCGGATTAGAAACAGTTTTATTGTCACTGTTTTTACCATCGAGGAACCATAATTTACATGCCGGCATTATTTGCATGATGATGCGATGCAATGCCTGCATGTCGCTACGTTTTGGTTCCGGCTGGCCGGTAATATATTTTTTGATTTGAGCTTGTACGTTCATAGGATATGAATTAAGTATATACCGTATGTCTATCCATTCTTCTGTTTCATATAGTTCAACAAGTCGAGGATGTGTTTTTGTGTATGGCTGTAAAATATAAGTTCAAAAAACCAAAGCCCATCTGCTAAACTGTTGTTTTCAATTCGCCATTTAATTTCTAAAAGATCGAGGATAATATCAGAAAGATCATCAATTGCATCACCAATCGCGTTGTCCTTTAAGTTATCAATGTCGTTGATATCAAGAACGGTTTTGTAGAATCCGAAATCCTTGAAATTAGATGCAACATTTTGTCTGATTTCTGGAAATTGCGAATTGTCAAAGTTAGGAAATTTTGCTTCGTCAAATTTGTATTCTATGTCAAAATATAGATCGTAAATTTTTACGAGATTTTTTTCCAGCAATTTTTCTTTGTGAGACTCTGTCAAGTTAGGTTGAAGTCCATACTTAACGATTTCGTTTATTGTCGGAATTAATTCTGTCATTTCGGGCATATCAAGAAGTAATGCGTAATAAAAACCCTATTTTCAAACTTCACGAGCATTATACGAACAGATGAGCCGCGTGTTATACGCAAGCAATAACTCAGATGCAATACTGCGGGTCGCCTTCAAGAATTTCTTGCTCAAGCTTGGGCGTCTCGCCCGCTTTCCATAACCGTGCCCGATGTACGATACGGTAAGCCAAAGGACCGCCATCAGGACTTTCACTGCGCTCAAAAGGCCGAGGGATACATACAAACTCCGTTGAGAGTTGATCGGCAGTGGCGGTCACCAAGGCATAGCCGTGCCCACCGTAATCGAGCAATGACAAATGCGGCGCCACGTCCGGATTGCGCACGGCACGGGCCTGCTTCATATCTCCGGTTTCTTTTAACTTCAGAGTCGAGAGCACTCCATGCAAAGCGGTAACATTCATCGAAGGAATTACCGTACCATCGGGTTTATCGATCAGGTGCAGTACACGTTTCGGATGATCTTTTTTCATGGCGAATTCCATGACTTCAAAAAGCGTCTGCTGTGAGATGGAACCGGTGATGAATTCCACGCCTAACGGTTCGAATTTTTTCGGCGGCAGCGCCTTGGAGGCCAAGCCGGCATAAAACGCATGACGGTCGCCTGCAACGACCGCAAAACCGGTGATCTTCTGATCGCGTATGAAATCAAAGATCTGGTCTTTGTCGTAGAGGAATCGATCGTCGAACATCGCATACCCGGCATCTTTCGGCCACGTGCTGCCCAATTCGCCGGGCAGGTTCTGATAATCGCTCCGGCATGCCATGGTGCCGAAAGAATGGCCCCATATTTTCCAGCGTGCCTTGGAAGCGCCGAGCTGTTCCATAAACCAGCGCCGTTGCTCGCTGCCCAGGAAAGTCTGGGCATGAACATCTTTTGTCGGATTCGGGATGTCTTTGCCGTTGAAACGAATGGTATCGGGTGGTTTGCCTCCATTATAATGACGACCGTAATCTACAATTTCAAAAACCGATTGCGGGAATACGCTGGGATAAGGTACACCAAAATCATCGCCCGACAAATCGGGAGAGCGGAACGACCAATTGTCGGTCAGCAGTAAATCGACATTTTTGCCCCAACGCAATACACGCTGGATCTTCAGACTGTGAATCGCCTTCAGGTTGTTCGGCTCTTCGGAGAGTCCTTCATCGTTGTACGGCTCGAGAGGTGTATCCACGACCTCCGGCGCTTTGAATTGCTCCAGCTTCGGATTACCGGGCTGTGAAACCCGCGCGGGAATGAATTCCCACCAGGCCTGGTTGGCATGGACTTTCTGGTTTTGTGCGGGAGCGTTGTAGCCGCCGCCGGCCACATACTGACTTTGGTAGCCGGCCCACGCAAATTCATGATTGTCCCACACGCAGACAAACGGCCAACGGGCCCGCGCATCCTGCAAATCAGGATCTTCCAGATAGGCACGGTACAACGTGCGATAATCCTCGAGTGTAACCGGCAAATGAAAATTACTGACTTTCCGGCCTTGCGGGAATTTGTAAAGATCCCGGATGCGGCGGCCGCGGTTTCCGTTCGGATTATCTTCGGCATACCACGTCACTTCGTAGATGAAATCGCCGAGATGTAAGACAAAATCAAGCCGTTGATCTTTCGGACGCGCCTCGTCTTCAAAGATCATTTTCCGGTAAGCATTCAGGGCGCCTTCGTTAGGACATTGGCAACATACAAAAGTAAAACGAACAGGTTTGTCGGAGTCATCGGCAGGCGCCGTTATAGTACGGCCGATCCGGCTGGCGAAACCCTGGTCATCAATGAAACGGTACCAGTATTCGCGGCTGGGCTTGAGATCGGTAACGAGAAAACGGCATGTCCAATCCGAGTCAGCGCTCATATTGGCCGTACCGCCTGACAGGATTTTTTTGAAGTCTGGGGTGGTCGATATTTCAACGGTCAATTTTTTGGTAGCATTGTCTTTTACAGGAGGACGTCTCGTCCACAAGATGACGCTATCAGCGGTCGGATCGCCGGATGCCACACCCTGTGGAAAGAGGTCACGGCGTTCAATAGCCGATAGGGGAAGATTGTCAGCCCAACTTTTTTTTGTTGTAATGGCGAAGCCAAAGAATAAAGAGGCTTGCAAGAATTTCCGGCGGGTTAAACTCATGGAGATTTCCTTTTTAATTTAGAATTCCTTATTGCGTTATGTTCAAAACAACTTGAAGGATTTACCAATTTATATTTGAATGTGTATAACGAGTCGCAGGCTGGCGCACGAAGCGGCACGTGTAAGCCGCATGCTATAGGACGGACTGCAAACTATGATACTATAGAGCATTTGATTTTACTTTTGCAATAAACTCTTTTTTGTTGCTTCTAATAATCACTTTGTGCTTGTAGAAATCACCACTTCCAACCAGCCAAAACATTTTGTCAACAGTATAAGGTTTTGTCTTAATTTCTTCAGAGTACGCAATCACATCACGAAATATTTGAAAATCAGATGCATCTGGGTTGGAAATGCCAAGCCCTATAAATATGTCCTTGATATGAGTGTCTGGCTTTACGAATTCAGGCGACACATTCTCTTTTAGGAAGTCGCAAGCTAACGCAAATTTGTAACCAAATATTTCTTTTTCTAAAATAAGAGGCAATCCTAAACGAACATCGGCGACAGAATGAGAAATGAAACTGGAAACAAACGAATCAAAGTCATCTATAGTGATAAACCTCTTTAAAAAAGTCGCGATTGAAATAATAGATTTGCAAAAAATGACCCAATGGCTATGGGGATTTGATTTGACCATTCGTCCTGGGGGTTTGTAGTGCCCCTTAATTCTTTCAAACAAATCATCCCATGAATTATAGTTTTCGGCAGTAGCATCAGAATCAAAATTATATAGAAACTGAGAAATAGCCTTTATATCTCCAATTGAATTTGGCATTCCTTGCCTATTACAAGCATGGCTAATCATTTTGAAGAAGAGATCGCTTTTTGTTTTAGGGATTTGACTTTCATCAAATACAATTTGAGAGTCTAGAATGTTTTCAGTAACACCGTCAAAGGATAACAAGTATTTTTTGGCTGAATCAAAATAGGATTTCTTCATAATCTCTCCATTTTGCAGTCTGTCGGATAACGGTTCGCGTGCAGTCGCCGTGTCGCAGCGCAAGGTATCTATAAACAATTTCTACTCGCTCCTCGCGCCACGATATGGACGAACTGCGAGCAGAAATTTATATTAGGAAATAATTCATTCACTGTAAAAGTCCTATTTTAAATACTCCGCGAGCAGTAAGCGAACGCCTGACGGCGACGTTATGACGGTCGGCATTGGGCTACTTGTCATTTGCATCTTTTTTGAAGAAATCATTTATGATCAAATTTCCAGCTTCTTTCATGGCTGCGTTAAGAGCGTTTGTTACATTTGGATAATCGGGTGATTGATCCCATGCACCGACAACCGGAACAATAGACTCTTTTTCTTGCATTTCGAATGTCCATAACAACTCGCAATCCTTGGTGGAAATTAGATATGCTCTTGCCTGGCACAAAGCCTTGGGGTCAGAAGTTGGTATAAACCCATAATAACTTCTGATAGTGCCAAATCGTACTATCTCAAGGAAAAGAACAATATCCACTGGTTCTTTTTGCATCAGTTTCTTAAAGTTGCAACTGATATATTTTTTACCACCAGAGCTCGAAATATCAGGGTCAACAAATCCACGTTCCGTTAATTTTGTAACAGTTAGTCCTCGTTCCTTAAGCTGAAGAACAAATTGATCGGCTATATTGCTAAACGGAGTCATATCAACGGACCGCAAATGTGATTCGAGGCTACCTGCCATTGCTTCGTTAATAGCGATATCAAGAAGACCTTGATTGCCTCCTTTGTAAGCTGCTGCTTTCGGAAAGCCTCCTATAACAATACCGATTTTTTGCGTTTTATTTTCCCAAAATGATGGATTAATGGTCATTCGTGATGTTCCACATCCCGTAAAAAGGGCTGAAATTAACATGGCCAACATATAGCTGCTTACGAAAAAATAAGACCTATTCACTTTCTTCTCCTTATTGTAGATTAAAGTAACCGTTATTTAATAATTACTCTTTCCCATTTTGTCTCTGAAATTCCAATTAATCCTCCTACTAGTCCTCCTCCGATCGTTAAACCAACAATAGTCTTTATTGATGTTGAATTTTGGGTTACACCATCTTTGTCGATTACTATGCTTCCTATGCCAATTACCAAGCCCATTAATGAGCCCAGAAATGATAGTTTCATGGCTTTAGATCCCTTTGCAACATAAAGAGAACTAATTTCATTTTTTTTAATAGTAAATTTCTTACCATTGTTTTTTTGTCCATCGAATTGTTCATCTGAAAGGATTCCATGGTTTCCCTCAATCCTTTCACTTGATTTAAGAACAATAAAAAACCTCTCTAAATGTTTTTCTGATTCTTGAGAATACAAACTCCCCAAAAAGAATAGATAGACAAGGATCATTTTTAAAAAAAATTTCATCTTTACCTCCAATTTAAATAACAAAATATTACGCCGATTGCCGCATTACGCCCAACGCTACAAGACATGGCGCGAAGTGTACCACCGAACAGATAATAGATTAACTGTCTTAATCATCAGATGCAAATCTTAAAGAGCGCCATGTGCGGATCCCGCCAACGGCGAGAGGAGCGGACATGTAAGCCGCTTGTTATCCGAGGTCGCCAGTTCATATAACATCTAACGAGGCCACAGGCACTTAGAATCAATCCAATTGATCCAAGAAAAACAGACCATATACTTAACCAAGTAGCGATTACTATAGCGTTATCTGGATGGTGCGTAAATGCGTACAATTTATAACAAAAGCTCGAAACTTTTTCTATTCTACAAGTGAGTATATCGTTTTTTGAAATACGAAGTAAGTCCCTGTAATACTCATTCATTACAATGACATTTGGATCATCCTTTGGAATCTTTTTTGTATGTTTACGCTCATTGTAGTTCTCCATGAAGTTATCGTCCAATGTGCGTACAACACAAACGATATACCGCTTGGTTTTATTTTCGATTATCTTAACGTAACCGCGCGAATAAATGTCATATATGTTTGTCATCCGAACCCAGCCAGAATTGTCTTCTTCCCAGGGAGCGACAAACACCTTTAAAGTTTTTTCATCCATAAATTTAGTTTCCAAATGATTGCGGGCGATCTGGATAACTTCTTCATAAACGCCATTATGGCGTTTATCTTTTTAGTAATTCCGATTCATTAAAAACCCTAAAAAATGAGCTACGCCGTAATTGTACGTCGTTGTTTCGGGACTTGCAAGAAAACTTTTCATAATGAATAATGAGTAATGAATAATAGAACCCAAGATTTTCCCGTTTTCTATCAAATTATCGCTATTGTCAAATCGAAGCTTTCCTGTCTCCGATAGGATCGTCCTATCCGTGGATAGGTTTGTCCTATCGTACGATGCATCATCCTATCCCGTGATAGCAAGATCCCTTCAGATCAATAGGACCGTCCTATCGTACGATAGGGCCATTTCATCGGAATGAAGGAACTTTCCTTCGGCGGATAGGAACAACCTATCGTACAATAGGATGAATTTCTATCGTACGAAGCATCATCCTATACGCGCAAAGGAATCGCCTATCGGAGGGATAGGTGGTACCTATGCAAACTATGGAACTTTCCTACCAGTGGATAGGAATGTCCTATCGCGCGATAGGATCGCCCTATCATACGAAGGAATAACCTATCGCCGGATAGGGTTGAACATTATAAATCAATGATTTACGTAAGATAGTCAATAAATAATGAACAATGAAAACGTCAATGAGGCTTGCCAATACACATTTTTTGTGTAATGTCAATTTATGATGTTGAAATAGCTATTGGGTTTTTGGTAATCCTTCTCCGGGTATACCGAAAAAAGTATAAAATTCACGCGTCATTCTTCCCGATTTGACCATCGGATCGTCATTCATTATTTTTTCCGCTTCGCTTTTCGATTCTAATGCGAGAATGCACATACCGTTCATGATCGTTCCTTCGTCCAGTATAGGGCCTCCCAAAAGCAGGATCCCTCGGTGCCGTAAATCAAACAAAAATCGCAGGTGTTCTTTTTGAAGTTGCTCGACGACGTCGTGAGGTTGGTTACGATTTTCTCCTTTTTTGGCGATTCCCAGAATGTATGTTTTTCCGGTCTTGACCTTGGCTTCGATCTCTTCGTCGATGGAAGTTTTTTTGGTATTCTCGGGATTACCACACGACATCAGTATTCCAAAAATAAGAACGATCACAGCTCTCATTCCAAAATCCTCTATATCAGTCTTCATTATGAAACATAAACTACGTAATACAGATTCTATAAGTTGCCGTTTCAATTGGCAAGGGTGATTTTTGAAATGACCCGTGAGCGGCTCTCCTCATTCTGTGAATTCCACAATTGACTTTGTTATGTGCGAGGCTTACACTGTCCGTAATATTAAGTTACAAAGGCTCGTGTTGTTATCGATATTCGCGAATTAAAATTTCTTGCGACGCCTTCATCCGGTGAAGTTTCGGCGATATTGATGAAGCCAACCGATGCGACACATTTACTTGTTTTGGGTCATGGCGCCAGTTCCAATATGCGGCATGCGACGTTGCAGAAAATTGCGGAGGCGTTGGGCGGAGTAGGTATTGCGACTTTCCGGTATAATTTTCCATATATGGAATACGGGCGGCGTATCGATCCGAAACCGATTTGTACGGCGACTGTGCGTTCGGCCATAGCGGCGGTGCATGAAGCTGCTCCGGAACTTCCGCTTCTGGCCGGCGGGCATTCATTCGGCGGGCGAATGACGTCGACGGCTGCGTCGGAATCGCCGCTTGAAGGCGTGATCGGGCTGGTGCTGTTTGCATTTCCGCTGTATCCGCGCGGGAAACCGGATACGAAACGCGCCGATCATTTGACCGGCGTGAATATTCCGATGCTTTTTCTCAACGGAACGCGGGATGAATTGGCTGATTTGGCTTTGCTCGAACCGGTTTGCAAAAAACTTCCGCGGGCGACGCTTCATATCCTCGATACGGCTGATCATGGATTTCGCATTCTCAAACGTAGCCGCAAAAATTCTGAAGATGTGTTTGGTGAGATGGCGGGCGTGACGGCTGAGTGGGCATTGAATAACCAGTAATGGACGTTACTTGTTTTGATGTACTTGAGAATAAATAAGAATAATCGTAGCCGTCACGGTGGCTAATTGCCCTATGAACGCCATGGTATCTTTGAAAACCTTCCATGCATCCAATGGTTTTTTTTCCGGAATGAAAATAACATCGCCGTCTTTTATCTCTGAACTATTACTGGCATCAATCCAATGCTGGCCGAAATCGCGGATGATCCGTACATCACTTCGCTTAGCGCTGCTTTTAAATCCGCCGGTTTTATTAATATAATCTTTATAGTTCAATCCTATTTTCCAGTCCAAAATTCCAGGCCGAACGACACCGCCGATAACCGAAACAGTATGTTTAACGGGCGAAACATTGATGACATCTCCACGTCGCAACATAATATCGTACTTCTCGTCAATTTTGCCGTTTTTAAATAATTGGTCAAAATCGGTTTGCACGGTCAGGTATTCCTGGCGCGATTTTGCTTTGAAATAAGCTTGTTCGATCTCAGTCATATCGGATGCCTGAGTGAGTTTGAGGCGATTGTATTCCAAGTCTTCACCTTCAAGTTTTTTGTCGCGGTAGATCATGATTTTGTTGACGGAAGCCTGGTTGGAAAATCCACCGGCGGCATTAAGAACATCCGATAGCTTTGTTTTATTCTCAACGATTGAATAAACGCCCGGATATATAATTTCACCTTCAATCGTAATATTGGCCATCGGATGAAATTGCGGCACAAACCGAAAATATATTCGATCGTCCGGACATAGAAGCATGTTAATAGCCGGATCATCTTTGCATTCAATCATTTTACACAAACTTAAATTAAAGCGCTGAATTACTTTTCCAGTATCGTTTTGAAATCGTACTAATTCAACCTGAGTCGAATCTGCACCAAATTTTAACCCGGCACATAACTCAACAATGTCTAAGATCCTCTCGCCCTTTACGAATTCATATTGTCCGGGCAGGCTGACAGCGCCATAGACATAAATTGACGCATAAGCCGGCGGTACATAGATTATATCACCATTCGACAAGGCAATATCCCATTCAAGATTACCGGTGTTATTACGTTTAACTATGTCGACGCGTAATGTTTCGCCGTTTTTTTTTCTGACCTGTATATTGCGTCGCGAAGCATCATTCAGAAAACCTCCGGCTTTTTGAATTGCCTGAGTAACGCGTTCAACGGGCGATATATCAACGCGGCCGTTGTGTTCCACAAAACCAGCAACGTCTATAGCCATCGTTCTTAATCCGATCAAATTCACTGAAATGTTGGCGTGAATATACATAGCCCGGAGGATTTCAATGATCTTAACTTTAGCTTCACTGAGTGTCAAACCCCATAACATGACTTCCCGTGCGGACGGAAGAATGACAACTCCTTCCGGTGAGACAACGGTTTTAAAATTTTCGTTGATGGGGCCTCCTATCGAAACTGACAACTGGTCGCCGGGTCCCATGTGATAGGTTTGCGGATCGACCGCAACGTCCATGTTGAACGATGGAACCGGCCAAGTAACTTTTTTGCTGCTATCTGCGAACAAGCTTTGCGCTTTTAATATTTGATTCATTGCAAGGAAAAGGCAGGCTGTCAACATAACATAACAAAACCGCATAATATTTCTTATCTCTCTTGATCTGTTTCTTTGCTCAGTGAATTGCAAAACAAGTCAAATTAGAGGAAACGCGATCCGGTTACAACCACCCTAAAGGTCTGCTATTTTCATAAATCAGACTATTATTACACCCATATACTGCCTGAACAGGTAGCTGTCAATGATGTGATATCATAATAATCTTACGGACAAGGAATAATCAGGACTGAAAAAGAGTTATGATAAGACCGATTTTTTTATTCAAACGGTTTAATAATAAGAAAGGAAAAACATGAGAATGTTCATTCTTATCATAGGCGTTTTCGTGTCCTGCGTGCAAGCACAAGACGTAGCCATTCGTGGTTACGATCCGGTTGCGTATTTTGTTCAGAATGACGCGGTCAAAGGCTCGGACGCGATCACTACGACGCATGAAGGGAAGCAATGGTTTTTCACGTCCGAGGAAAATAAAAAAATGTTTCTCGCATCGCCGGAATCCTATAAACCGCAATTCGGCGGCCATTGTGCGTACGCCGCCGGCAATAATTACGTTTATGAGGCCGATCCCGAAGCCTGGACGATCGTTGACGGCCGGTTATACTTTAACTATTCAATGAAAATCCGTGAAAAATGGACAGCCAATCGCGACAGCCTGATCAAAGCGGCGCATAAAAACTGGCCGGAATTGATGAAGAAAAAAGATTAGAAAAATCGTCAAGGAAAATAAAAAACCGGAGCCTTGCGGCTCCGGCCTCTATCGTAGCCCAGAGGCTGAGGGAGTGCCTCTGTTTGGGGACTTTATTATACAACGGAATTTTCCGTTTTGCAAGTATTTTTTCATGGAAAAATCAAGGGGTGTGGAAAATATCAGCAGGCAGGATTTTTAATCAACTTTAACGATGCAGGCGGGGACGAATAAGCTTTTTATCCATCCATTCGATCAGTAGCAGGATAAATAACCCAAAAATCAGGAAGTGGAAATTATTGCCGATCGTATCGGCCAACCGGTCGGTCAACGATTCGGCGATCACGTCCCATTCGATTTCCGGAAACCATGATTCCAATGTTTCGGCCGAAATGGAAGCCGTGGAGTAATAGACGGTTATCGCGATGC
Source organism: bacterium (assembly GCA_019695335.1). NCBI lineage: Bacteria > bacterium. Next base: position 1,476 of record JAIBAF010000076.1, on the reverse strand, counting down.
CGCAAAACGCCGTCAGTCCGGTAAGCAACCATTCTTTCCACCGGGAACGTTTTTCGTGCAGGCCTTCAATTTGTCCGATTACGAGATTGGAGAAATTGGAAGGCAGAACGATATTTTCTTCTTCCTTCAGGCCTGCAAAAATCTGTTTGTATAATTCAACCTGACCGCGGCACGCGGTGCACGTAGCGAGATGTTCCTCTATCTCCGGGTTTTTAAGATGATCGAGATAGGATTGAATGTCGTGATCGGTTAAATGGTTCATGATAACAATTCCTCAGTCTTGTATTTCGCGAGCAATTTTTCTTTGAGCATCTTACGCGCGCGAAAAAGATAACTTTTTACGGTGCCTTCCGGCAGATTCAAAATACTTCCAATTTCTTCATAACTCATTTCGTCCATGTGATACAGAGACAGGATCGTTTTATACTGCGCCGGAAGAGTTTGAATTTCCTGTTTGAGAAATCCGCTTAGTTCGCCGTGCATTAGCTTTTCATCCGGCCCTATAGAACCGCCCCAGATATTTTCGGTAAAATTCAATTCTCTGCCTTCGGATGATTCATCTTCGTAAGCCGTCGCCATGTCTTCATACAAATCGACTTTCTTTTTCTGGAGATAATTCAGGCACGTATTATAGGCGATTTTGGCGATCCATGTAGATAACTTCGATTCATATTTAAAAGACTTCAGATTCTCATAGACTTTAATGAATACATCCTGGCAAATTTCCTGCTGATCGGACGGATTGGACACCATTTTGAAAACCATGTGTGCCACAAGGCGTTGGTGACGGTCGACAATGGTTTTATAGGCCTGAATGTCGCCGCTTAAAATACTTTGAATTACCAACTGATCTTCATTCATGCCCTTTTTCCTCTTGCTTGGGTTAGACAGGGCAACCGGCGAAATGTTGCAATAAAAAATATACAAAACAAGTGCAACCTTTTCCTTTTTGACCGGTCTGTTTGGGTAGACGACGAAAAGTTAAGTATTTAATAAACCTAACCAATGGAGGTTATATGCACGGAGCAGAAGTATTGGTACCCATCACGGTCTTTTTGAGTATCGCATTGATCGTCAAAATTGTCACGGACAACCGGACGCGCCAGAAACTGATCGACAAAGGCATGGTCGACGATAAAGTCAAATATCTCTTTCGTCGAGGTCTTGACAATCCTTTGAATTCTCTCAAATGGGGGATGGTCTTATTGGGGATTGGTGTAGCGCTGGCGGTTGCTGAATTATTTCCTTACATCAGCGAGTCGGCAGTTATGGGACTGATGTTCTTATTTGCCGGTATCGCGTTCGTGGTGTACTTTTTTATCGCCCGGAATCAACCGGATAAAACCGAATAACGGTATTGCTTGAAATTATTGGAGAACAATTTATGATACGTTGGATCATGATAATGACGGCTTTACTGGCGATGCCGCTTTGTGCGCAGAGCGGCTTTGTCGTCGGTTTCAATAACACGAGCAT
>JAIBAF010000075.1 GCA_019695335.1 bacterium | reverse complement strand
CTATCGATTCTGGTAAGATTTACTGAATTAAAAATGACTACGGTGAGCGTGCACGGTACTTGAGTATTATTGGTTAAAACCGTTCTCAGTGTACCTGAAATGATCGTGGCTGACACGAAATTGTTGTAAGTAACGCTGTTACTTGTATTATTGATAGTAAAAGTAGGAATGGTTGCATTCGTATTGTGCAGTGCATCGACGCCGCCCGGTGCTAATCTTCCGAGGGAATATGACGTCGTCACCGAATCTTTAAATTTCAAATCGTTGTTCACATAACCTTGGGCCGAATCAACAGTCGGATCCGACTGAAGGTCGTCGCCTATTTGAACCGATTCGTCATCCGTAATCACAAACAACACAGAATCGTTTTGAATTTCAAGGCGCACGGAATCTTTTCCGTTTTCGATATCTTCTTTTAAATCGGCAACGGTGTAAGCGTCTTTACTAAGCGGAATTTTGAGAACGGTGGAAAAAGACGGGGCTTTGGGATATTCGCAGGATACCAACACTGAAATAATAAACGTCGCTATTGCCGACAACAGGAATCGGTTACGCATAGTTTTAAATTTTCGAAACCTTGATGAAATTTTAAACAGAGTAGGATCAGTAATAGAAAGAACATAACTAAAAAGCTTCGGCAGAGCAATAGCAAATTTTGGTAAAAAAAACAGACAGTGAGATCGAATCTCATACGGGACGTTTGCGGGATTTCATTTCATCGAGCACTTCCACAAATGCCGTTACAACAACGGGATTAAAATTAGTTCCGGAACAGCGCTGAAATTCCGTTTTAGCTTCATCGATCGAATATAATTTATTATATCCTCGATTCGTTGTCATGGCATCGTAACTGTCAGCCACCGTTACGATGGACGCCAGAAAATCAATTTGTTCTCCATGTAAACCTTGCGGATAGCCTTTTCCGTCCCAACGCTCATGATGTTGATAAACAATATTAACGACATCTCCGAGAAAAGTAATCGGCTTAAGAATTTTGTAACCGATTTCAGGATGCCGGCGCATTTCTTCCCATTGTGCATCCGTGAGATCGGCGTCACTTTTGAGGCTGGATATCTCGATTACTAATTTACCGATATCATGCAATAACGCACCTTGAGAAAGATGTTCCATCTGCGACAAGGGTAATCCCAGCTTTTCTCCGATTTTCAGACTGTAGGAACGCACGCGAGCCGAGTGTCCGGCCGTGTAAGAATGCTTCTCTTCAACCGCACGCAAAAATGACGTAATGATCCCCATATACGCATCCTGCATTTCCTTCGATTGCTGTTCGATCAATTTATTTTTGGCTTCAAGTTCCTCGATGTGCCGTTGTAAATTCATCACCAGTTTTTCATTGTATTCTTTATACAATTTTTTCTCACTGCGCGCATCGACGGTCTCGCGGCTGCCGGAAATAAAATCTTCAATCTGGGATGGAAGTAAATCGATATCCAGCGGTTTTTTGATATAACCGTCACAGCCGGCAATCAACGAACGCTCGCGATCGCCTTCCATGGCATTGGCGGTCACGGCGATCACCGGAATGTGCGCGCAACGTTCGAGGCTTTTGATCCGCGTCGTCGCCGCGTGCCCGTCCAGCAACGGCAAATTGATGTCCATCAAAATAAGGTCGGGAATTTTTTCTTCGGCCAATTTGACTCCGGTAATGCCGTCGCTTGCTTCGATCACGGTATAGCCGCGAGGTTCCAAAATGCGACGGACGAGGAGCCGATTCATTTCATTGTCCTCGACATATAACACGGTTTTCTTGTGTTCGGTCATACATTTAATCCGGTTTGTTTTAACGGAATGATCATCGTAAAAACCGAACCTTTACCGACCTTGCTTTCGACCTGTAATTGGCCATGGTGCATGTCGACAAATTTTCGCGCAATACTCAGACCCAGCCCGGTTCCGCCGGCACGACGCGTGCTCGAACCGTCCACCTGCCTGAACCGCTCAAAAATTGTATTCAATTCGTCTTTTTCGATACCGATACCCGTATCCTTGACGCTGACCTGAAGATGATTTTTTACTACGCCGGCCTGAATGGTAATCGAACCTTCTTCGGTAAACTTGGCGGCATTTGAAACCAAATTAAAAACAATCTGGCGAATTTTGGTAGCGTCAGCCTGAATAGTCGGAATCGTTCCGAGAATTCGACTTTCGATTTTAACTTTTTTTCCGGTCACAAGCGTCTCGCTTGCTTTCACGATTTCATCCATGATCGGCACAACTTCAAACGTACTCAGATTCAATTCCATTTTGCCGGCCTCGATCTTGGACAGGTCAAGAATGCTGTTGATGATCTCCAATAAATGTCTTCCGCTGTTGTAGATGGCCGTCAAATCGATTTTTTGAGTATCATTAATGGTGCCGTCGATTCCGCTCATGAGAACTTTTGAAAATCCTATGATTGAATTCAACGGTGTACGCAGTTCATGACTGACATTAGCAATAAATTCCGATTTCAACCGATCGGCTTCTTGCGCCTTTTTGATCGCTTCCCGAAGCGCTTGATTGCTCTTGCGCAATTCTTCCGTTCGGTCAGTAACTTTTATTTCAAGTTCTTTATTCGTTTTTTCCAGTTCCGTTGTCAGCACCTGCAATTGCAAATACGCACTTCCCAATTGCTCCGTCATGAGTTTTTGTTGGGCGAAAAATTCTTTTTCCTTCTCCGAATCAAGCTCAATCGGACGTTTGGTAAATTTGACTAAATCGCTGAGCAATTTATCTTCCGATATCGCATTATCAAAATCGGATGTAATTTCACGATCCTGCAACGTTTGCAATTGCCGCAATCGGTCGCCCAACTGCGCTACTTCCGATTCAAATTCCTTCAGGCTGTCGTTGCGGCGCTTGACCATTCCCAACGTGTAATAAATAGTCTCTTTGATTTTGGCAACGGGATCAACTGTAGCCATTTGAAAGACCTGACAGTCGAAACACGATGCGATCCCAAGGTGGGTCCTGCACCCGCACGTTTCTCCCGCAACGTACCAGCATCGGGGATTGAGCGCCTGAAATGATGAACACGTGTGATCGGGACATTCCCGGACGTTGTAACAACGATGAATAACATCCTGCGGACGGCTTTCCAATGATCGCTGCGATTCGACCAACAGCACCATCTCGGACATTTGATCGCTGAGAATTTGTAAGGCGGTTATATTAGAATTGTCGGGTTGATACGTCGATTCGACTGTAGGGGCAATTACCGGAATAACTTCGGGATCATTTTTCTTCTTAAGCGATTTTTTGAATTCGGTTTCCTGGTTGACGTCATCCACCAAAGACAGTTTATCCATAAAACTGTCGACGGAAAAATCGCTTTGCGGTTTTTTCTTCGGTCGTTGCGATTTTTTCTCGACCAAGTCGTATTCGATAATCTCGACCGCCTGATGGGAAACATTCGTTTCCGATTCATCTTTCATGTATCGCTCCGCATTTAAGCAATCACAACGTCCAACACTGCCGGCAAAACTTTAATATAAATATGACGCGCGTTCATCGTCACCACTTCGCCGTCGGCATGGATCGGTAACCCGTCCTCCGATTCGATGGTCAGTTCATGGGTTTTATACATATGCACGGAATCCATTCCTACATGTGATCCGTTCATGGTCTTTGGAAGATTCGTCAAAATTTCCAACTTATTCATCGATTTAATGACACACACGTCGAGCATTCCGTCGTTGATTTTGGCCTCTGGAGTAATGTAAAATCCTCCGCCGGAACACGCGCCGTTACCGGTATTCACCAGTAAAATCCGTTCCTCATGAAAAACACCGTTATTCGAATAACGTATCAAAGGATGTTTATATGCGAAAATCGATTTTAACGTCGCCGCTAAATACATCGCAAAACCGCGAATGTATTTGATTTTCAGGCTTTCATTATTGACGTAGGCATCGAATCCGATGCCGATATTATTGCTGAAAAAACGGACATGATCATTGTCTACGACAATTTCACCGACGTCCATCCGCATAAGCTTACTGGCCAGTAAAATTTCCGTAGCGGCATCCGGATCGGAGGGAATGCCGATCATTTTGACAAAGTCATTGCCGGAACCGACCGGAACTATTCCCAGCGCTCCGATGGCTTCACCATGACCGTCGCCAAGTTTAGCCTGCAGTAACCCGTTCACTACCTCATGCGTCGTTCCGTCGCCGCCGACGGCAATGATGAGTTCATAATCACGGGCATATTGCCTCGCGATCAGCGTAGCATCGCCGGGTTGTTTAGTATGAAGAAAATCGCAGGTGATCGACCGGTCTGATAGTGCCTTTTGAATGTGCGGAATTAGTTGAGTAGCGCTGCCGCGGTTCGACGCGGGGTTGACAATGAATAGCCATTGGTGGGAATGCATGCTCGCCCTTATTTTTCAATGAGCGCAATGCAATCAATCTCGACAAGCACGTCTTTGGGCAAACGCGCTGCTTCGACGGTCGAACGCGCAGGAGAATTACCGGAAAGATACTTTGCATATTCTTCATTCATTGCCGCAAAATCATTCATACTTTTCAGAAACACCGTCGTTTTAACAACGTTCTCCAACGACGTTCCGGCCGCTTCGAGAATCGCTTTGATATTTTCGAACACGCGGCGCGTCTGGACACGGACGTCGCCGTCAATGAGCTGATTCGTTGTAGGATCGATGGCAATTTGTCCTGAAGTAAACACCAGCTTGCTTGCCGGAATCACCACCGATTGATTATAGGGGCCGATGGGCGCAGGTGCATTGGGAGTATTGACAATAGTTTTAGGCATGACAATTCCAGTTAAAATTAATCAAGGATTTCAACACCGGTTGCAATCATCGAATACGCTTTCTGCGAACCTTTGATTTTTTCAATTTCGTCTTTCGATTTCCCGGCGTCTTCGGCATAGTGACGAGCTTCCGATTCGGAAATTTCTTTCAGCATGATTTTGCCTTGCGCACGAACCGTTTTATTTTTGGAATCCGTTGGAACAAAGAAACTGTAACCTTCAAATGTCACGCGAATTTCTTTTTCTCCGTCCTGCAGCACAAGCCAACAACCTTTCTTAGCGCATACATCGTGAATTTTTCCTTGCACTAAAACTTCTTTTTCTGAGCCTGCTTTAGCGATGGCTTCATCCAGCGTCACTGACGCTTTGAGTTGAACCCCTTTTCCATACGACTTGCTTTCCTGCGCCGTCAATGCAACGGATACGCAAAAAACCAATCCGATCACCATGTTCATCCGCATCATAATTTCCATCCCGTTTAATGAATATCTTTGAATTTAGCATCTTGAATATCTTCGACTTTGTACGAAGCATTTTTCACTTCTTTGTTGCTGTCGAAACCGCTTCCATGACGTTGAGGCGACCCAAAAAAATAGCGTTTTAAAATACGAAAAACAGCCACCAACATCAGAGCAAGAACAATATAACGTAAAATACCGAACATCCTGAATCCTTTGTGTTAAAACTGCTCCAGAAAACGCAAATCGTTTTCTGAAAACAAACGTAAATCGTTGACATTATACATAAACATGGCTATCCGCTCGATGCCCATTCCAAACGCATAGCCCGAATAACGATTTTTTTCATATTTGGCATAGTCGAACAAAATCGGATTGACCATTCCCGATCCCATGATTTCGATCCAACCGGAATTTTTGCACGTCCGGCAACCTTTTCCATGACAGAAAATGCAGCTTATATCAACTTCCGCGCTCGGCTCGGTGAATGAAAAATACGATGGACGGAAACGGGTACCGATGTCACTGCCGAACATTTTGTGTACAAATGCGGCAATGGTCGCTTTAAAATCGGCAAACGTCACTCCTTCGTCAACTACCAAGCCTTCAACTTGATGGAAAAACGGCATGTGTGTGGCGTCCGGCGTGTCTTTACGGTATACGCGGCCGGGACAAATCATCCGAATCGGTGGTTTTTTTCTCTGCATCGTACGCGCCTGAACCGGCGTCGTATGAGTGCGTAATACGACATTATCGCTGATAAAAAACGTATCCTGCATGTCTCGCGCCGGATGATCTTTCGGAATATTCACGGCTTCGAAATTATAATAATCCGTTTCAACTTCCGGACCATCTTCGACGGTAAATCCCATCCCGGCAAAAACAGATTTGATCTCTTCAAGTGTTTGCGTAATCGGATGAAGATGTCCGTAAAACCGGCGTCGTTCCGGCAGTGTCAGATCAATGTCCGGCGTTGAACTGTCACGCTGCGACAATTCATCGCGAATCGAGGCCAGCCGGTCTTCCACAAGTGTTTTGACTTCGTTGAGAATTTTACCGTACTGAGGTTTCTGATCTTTTGGAATTTCTTTAAGCCGTGTAGTCGCTTGCGTGATCACGCCATTGCGCCCGATATATTTGGCGTGCAGGTGATCGAGCGTTACACGATCAAGGGTTTTGCCATCGGCGTCCGAAAGAAAATCGGATTTAATTTTTTCTAATTCGTCGATCATCGGTTGGTCTTAACTTTTCAAAATGATTGACTGAAATATACTAATAAAAAAGAGCCATAAGCAATGATTAAAAAATTGCAGAATGGCTCCTTTTTAAGAAATTCTACGGAAAGATATAAACGATTACCCGTTGATAGCTTGTTTGGCAACCTCGATCAATTTGGCAAATCCCGCCGCATCGTTCATGGCCATATCGGACAAAACTTTGCGGTTGATGTTGATATTGCTTTTTTTCAACGCGCTGATAAACCGGGAATAGCTCAGGCCGTGTTCCCGAACGGCGGCGTTGATGCGGATGATCCACAATGAACGCATGTTACGCTTATTCACTTTGCGGTCGCGTGTGGCATAGGTCATGCCTTTTTCGACTGTCTCAACGACGTTGCGCAATACATTGCGGCGATTGCCAAAGTTGCCTTTGGCGGCATTCATCAATTTTTTGCGGCGTGCGCGCGACGCGGGGTTATTAGTTGCTCTCGGCATAGGATTCTCCCACTTAACGTGATTCTTTTTGGTTAATTATACTCTTTTGATGATTATTTCAAACCCAACATCTTCTTGACGTGACCTTCATCCGACGTATGCACGAGATGTTTGCCGCCGAGGTCGCGTTTACGACGATTGGATTTGCTACTCAAAAGGTGCCGTGCGGTAGATTTCTTACGCATCAATTTGCCTGAGCCCGTAACTTGAAATCGTTTTTTTGCACCGCTATTGGTCTTCTTTTTAGGCATGATATCCTCCGGTTATATGTTAATGAATATTTTTCGACGTCTTGTTTTGTAACTTCATTTATTTTTTTACAAAGATCATCACCATGTTACGGCCTTCGAATTTCATCTCGCCGTCCAATTTCCCGACTTTTTCCAGATCACTTACCAAACGTTCGGCCAATTCAGCGCCGAGTTCTTTATTGGCAATTTCACGACCTTTATATACAATAACCGCTTTGACTTTATATCCTTCTTCAAGAAAATTCAAAGCGTGTTTCATTTTGAACTGGTAATCATGTTCATCGGTGGACGGGCGAAAACGCAACTCCTTCAATTCGCCGACGTGCGTGTGCTTTTTACGGGCGTCTTTTTCTTTTTTCTGTAATTCGTAGCGATATTTACCGTGATCGATAATCTTGCAAACGGGCGGTTCGGCATTGGGCACAATTTCCAATAAATCCAGGTTCTCTTCCCTTGCCATTTTCAACGCCTCAAATGTATCGATGACGCCGATTTGTTCGCCTTTTGAACTGATCAAACGTACCTTCGGCACGCGAATCTGTTCATTCATGCGGATCTGTAATTCTTTTGCGATGTTAACCTCCTTCGATGAACGAATTAATTGCTTGGATCAACGGTCTCGTCAATCTTGCGATTTGCTATCTATTTTTTCACGAATATCGTTGATAAAATTTTCCAAAGTTACGGCGCCCTGGTCGCCTTTGCCATGCCGCCTGACGGCAACTTTATTCTCCGCTACTTCCTTATCGCCAATGACAAGGATGTAAGGAATTTTTTTCATTTCAGCTTCACGGATTTTATAACCGATCTTTTCATTACGCGCGTCGATCGTAGCCCGAATTTTTTCAGATTCGAATTGTTCTTTCAGTTGCTCGCTGTACGCCGCATGGGAATCGGATATAGGAAGAATAGCCACTTGTACCGGCGCCAGCCAAACCGGAAAATTACCGGCATACTGCTCGATCAAAATTCCAATGAAACGTTCAAGTGAACCGAACGGCGCACGGTGAATCATGATCGGGCGATGTTTTTGTCCGTCAGCGCCCGTATATTCGATTTTAAAACGTTCCGGTAAGACGTAATCTAATTGCACCGTCCCCAATTGCCATGTCCGGCCGAGAACATCTTTGATCATGAAATCGATTTTGGGGCCGTAAAATGCCGCTTCGCCAATGCCGATAAAATAATTCAGTTTCATGGCATCGGCTGCTTCCTGAATATCCTGTTGCGCTTTCTCCCACAGAGCAATTTCACCGCCGTATTTTTCGTTGTGGTCGTCGCGAAATGATAAGCGGGTTCTGAAATCTTTGAATCCCAGCGTTTCAAAAACAAATTGAATTAATCCGATCACACGGCACATTTCTTCCTTCACCTGATCCGGCCGCACAAATAAATGGGAATCATCGACGGTAAAACCGCGAACGCGCGTCAGGCCGGTCAATTCGCCCGATTGTTCATACCGATACACCGTGCCGAATTCAGCAAGCCGAATTGGCAGGTCGCGATAACTTCTAGGTTTGGACGCATAAATTTGAATGTGATGCGGACAATTCATCGGCTTCAGAAGGAATTGTTCACCGTCTTCGAGCGTAATCGGCGCAAATTGGGAATCTTTGTAATAAGGATAATGGCCGGAAGTTTTGTAGAGATCAATATTGCCGATGTGTGGAGTGACTACAGGTTGATATCCCTGTTTTTTTTGTTCCTCACGTAAAAAATCAACCAGCGTTTCGCGAAGAATCGTACCATTCGGCAGCCATAGTGGCAAACCGCCGCCTACCTTGGAAGTAATATAAAAAAGTTCTAATTCCTGCCCTAATTTACGGTGATCGCGGCGCTTGGCTTCTTCAAGCATCGCGAGATATTCATCCAACTGCTTCTTCGATGGAAAACTGATGGCGCGCAAACGCTGCAATTGAATATTATTTTCATCGCCTTTGTAGAAAGCGCCGGCGACCGACATGACCTTGAAAGCTTTGATCAAACCGGTATGCGGAATATGCGGGCCACGGCACAAATCGGTAAATTCACCCTGAGTATAGGAACTGATCGTCTGACCATCCGGAATGTTTTGAATGATATCGAGCTTGAAATCCTGACCGATAGATTTGAAAAATTCCATTGCTTCACTACGGGATAATTCCTTACGCGAATACGATAGTTTTTCTTTTGAAATTTTTTCCATTTCCGCTTCGATCTTCGGAAAATCTTCCTGGCTGATCGTGTGCGGCAAAAGAATATCGTAAAAAAATCCCGCTTCAGTCGGAGGACCGTCTTCGAATTTCGCTTCAGGCCAGAGTCTTTTGACGGCTTGCGCCATCACGTGCGCCGACGAATGCCAGAATACCTGCATGCCTTCCGGGGTATCCATGGTCAATAATTTAATCGACGCGTCTTCATTAATAGGTGTAGTTAGGTCGACCTGTTTGCCGTTGACATCGGCGACAACGCATTTTTCGGCCAAACCACGGCTAATACTTTGAGCGATGGAAAGCGGCGTTATACCTTTTTCGAACGTTTTTACAGACTGATCGGGAAACCGGATATTGATCTGCGACAAAAGAGATTCCTTAAACTAAGTTACCTAATTAATTGTTGACCTGAAGTTTAAGTAGCTTCTTCAGGTTAATTAAGGTTTGCGGCAAATCCGCAATTTTTACCCATAATTTTTGCAATGGGCTGATATTTTAGCTGAATTAGTCCTAAAAGTCAATAAAGAAGTTATGAATTTTCGTTGGTCAACTTCTTCATTTTTTTCGGTTTGGAACTTGCCGGAATCAAAATAATCCGACAACACGGCCGCGTTCGTCGACATCGATCAATTCCGACGACGGCACGCTCGGCAATCCCGGCATGGTCATCATTTCTCCGGCAATGGCATATAAAAATCCTGCGCCCGCCGAAAAACGAATATCGTCAATTGGAACTGTAAAATCTTTCGGTCGTCCTTTGAGCGCCGGATCGTGTGAGAGTGATAAATGCGTTTTGGCGATACAAACCGGAATATGTTCCATGCCTTCATCTTTGGCTATTTTAATTTTAAGTTTGGCCAATTTCGACAATTTAATATCTTTGCCGCCGTAGATGTTTTGCACAACGGTCGCTAATTTGCTCTCGATCGAATCGTTGACGTCGTAGGTAAAACGGATCGACGAAGGTTTCTGACAGGCCGCTACAACGGCTTCGGCCAATTCAGTACCGCCGACTCCTCCTTTGCCCCAGACGTCGATCGGGATGACCGCTTCAGCGCCGGTTTTGGTGGCAATTTCCCGGATGGCTCTAATCTCATTTTCCGTATCACTGGTAAATTTATTAATCGCCACGACAACCGGCACGCCAAATCCGAGAATATTCTCGATGTGTTTCTGAAGATTTTCACAACCTTTGGCGACGGCATCGACGTTTTCTTTTTCCAAAAGCGCCTTATCGATTTTTTTACCGGGAACGGCATCAAATCCTCCGCCATGCATTTTGAGGGCCTTGACGGTTGCGACGACCACGCCCGCCGAGGGACGTAATCCGCTTTGGCGGCATTTGATATTGATCAATTTTTCTGCGCCGCAATCCGCACCGAACCCGCATTCCGTCACGACGTAATCGGCCAATTTCAAAGCGATTTTATCGGCAATCACGGAATTATTGCCGGTCGCGATATTGGCAAACGGTCCGGTATGCATGATACAAGGTACGCCTTCGATTGTCTGAACCAAGTTCGGTTTGATCGCATCTTTCAGAAGCGCCAGCAACGCGCCGACTACTTTCAACGAAGCGGCCCTGATGCCTTTTTTCTCATGCGTCGCCCCGACAAAAATCCTTTCAAGACGCTGCCGCAGATCATTAAAATTTTCCGCCAAAGCCAAAATGGCCATAATCTCACTTGCAGCCGTGATATCGAAACTGCTTTGACGCGGCACACCGTTATTATGGCCGCCAAGACCGACCACGATCTGCCGGAGCGCGCGATCATTCATATCGATCACGCGATTCCAAAATACATTATTGACGTCAAATCCCAGCGGATTGCCTTTATGTAAATGGTTATCAATGATGGCCGCCATAAGATTGTGAGCAGCGGTGATCGCATGAAAATCGCCGGTGAAATGTAAATTAATATCCTCCATCGGAAGTACTTGTGAATAGCCGCCACCGGTAGCGCCGCCTTTGATGCCAAAGACCGGGCCCATCGAAGGTTCGCGCAGTGTGGAAATCACTTTCTTTCCGATCTTGCCCAGTGCCTGCGACAGGCCGATATTTACAACCGTTTTGCCTTCGCCGAGCGGCGTCGGCGTAATGGCCGTAACAAAAATATATTTTCCATCGGGATGACTTTTTATACGTTCCGCTACATCGAGTTTAATTTTGGCTTTATAATCGCCATACAACTCAATATCATTGCGATTCAATCCGATTTTTTCAGCAATCTGAACGATCGGATGCATGGTTACCGACTGAGCTATTTCAATATCACTTTTCATGGTATTTCCTTGATCTCGTGAATTCATGCGTTACCATGTAAAAATAACACGTTTCGTCCTTCGGCAGTATGATATTGATCATGCGGTTATCTGTGATCATGAGCGTTAATAAAATCCAGAACCAATTGCATGAACACAGCCTTGGAATCGAAGTGAATCCAGTGGTTCGCACCTTGGATCATTTCAAGGCGACTTTGAGGAAAATATTGTGTAATCAAATGGCGTTCTTTGGAAAGGTCGTAGCCGGACAATTCGCCGCCGATAAAAAGCGTCGGGCCGTCATAACGCTCATTCGCATCGACGCGAAAACGGGCAATCTCGTTTTCGGCAAAATCCGTCAGTGCAGGAACATTGACGCGCCAGGACAACTGATTCTCATGACGCACGAGATTGGTCATTAAAAAATGGCGTACGGCGGGATTCGGCACCCATTCGGATAACGCGGCATCGACGTCTTTTTTTTCTGTAAATTTCGTAAGATCGATATCATGAAGCGCGTTAAAAATTTTAGTCAGGCCCCGGTCGTACGAGCGCGGCGCTATATCCTCGATGATCAATCCGCGCAAAGTTTCACCGTGACGAAAAGCATATTTCATAGCCGTTTGCCCGCCCATGGAGTGTCCAAGCAAATAAAAATGCTCATGAATGTGCTCATCGATAAACAGTTCTAGATCATCGCACATCGCATCAAACGTATGAACCGGATGATGCGGCGATGCACCATGATTGCGCAAGTCAAGTGCGTAAATATGTATTTCTCGGCTCATTTCACGGGCAAGGCTATGCCAATTTCTTTCCGATCCCAGGAGTCCGTGGAGAATAACAAGCGTTTTATCTCCTTGTCCATATTCAACAAAATGAAGTTTCATAGTTCAGAAATGATTTTTATTTAATTTTGGATTAAATTATTATAATTGACAAAGTTTTCTAATTGAATTATCAATTCCCATTCCTTTAAAGTTGACGAAATTAATTTAACATTTACCATTTATCAATACATTTCTATGCCGACGATCCCGCACGTTATTATCATTCACGGACTTGCCGATGTTTCTAAATCATGGAACCGTCTAAAACCGCTTTTATCTCGTCATGATTTCATCCCCCATTTTTTTGAATATCCAACTTTTAAAAATGATTTGGACATTCCGCGCATTGTAAAACGCCTGCGCGATTTTATTGCCAATCATATCGGATCGCATCCGTTTCAAATCATAGCCCATTCGCAAGGCGGGTTGGTCTCGGAATGGTACGATGCATTTGAAAACACAGGATCGTTGAAACGCATCGTGACGATCGGAACGCCTTTTCACGGAAATATGATTCCGGCATTGGCGCCGCGTACAATCATCCGGCATTTGCCATTCTCGCGTCAACAGGTCAAAGGGCTTGGATGCTACAGTAGCATCATTCTGAAATTGATGCAGCATAGAAGCAAATCGGCTACTGAATACATCTCATTTATCGGGTTGACCGGCAAAACACTCAACATCGAAGGCGACCGGCTGGTATCGTCCTGTGAAGCCAACCGCAATGCGATCATCTATCGTTCTGGTAAATTATTACCAATATCAAAAGCCGCTACTCTGATTTACATGAAAAAGTCACATTGGCCGTTAAGCTATATTCGTACGATTAACAAGCCGGGTGACGAATTTGCGAGGCGGCTGCTTCTGGCGCTCGACAGCCGTCCTCAACCACCAACCATTCTTTTTCCAAATCAAAGTGCGCTCGTCATCGGTGAAAATCATTTCGATTCTTTAACCGGACATGACAAAGCGATTCTGAATAAACGAACATGGGAAAAAAATTTCAGATTACTGTATTTCAATTCAAATGAAATGGAAATAAAAATAGCCGGACAGAAAATTGAAATTCTACCCGGCTGGTTTACATACTATGTGTAATTCAATATCAATACAAAAACATCGGTTTATTCATCACGTTGAAAACTTTTGGACGATAATTCTCCGTGTCATACAATTCTTTCACGTCGACTGTCCTCTTACCTTGAATGATCGTTTCTGCCGGAACGACCGTATAACGTCCTTCGTGCAACGCCGTCATCATACCTGAACGCTTTTTCAACAACAGGTCGATCGCCAGCCCTGCGAAACTCATCGCAACCATCCGATCAAGAGCATCCGGCTCACCGCTTCGCATCAAGTATGCCAGCGACTGATAAATCATATGCGTTCCGGTGATTTTTTTGATTGCATCAGCCGTAATTTCTCCGATCCCTCCGAGCTTCTTGTGGCCGTAAGCGTCTTCCTGTCCGTATTCGACAATTTTACCACCAACCATTGTGGCGCCTTCCGAAATAGTCATAATGGCATAATTGCTCGGATTACTGCGTTTATCTTCCATAAGAAAATTGGCGAGTTTTTCCGGATCGAACGGCACTTCAGAAATGATCGAACGATCGGCACTGGCCAGGTGAGCTGAAATCAGAGATGTTTCGCCTGAATTGCGTCCGAATAATTCTACAACCGCTATACGTTCGTGTGAACCTGCCGATGTGCGCAGCATATTAATAAAATGCACCGAACGCGTTACAGCCGTCGAAAATCCAATGCAATAATCGGTTCCGAAGACGTCATTGTCCATCGTTTTAGGGATGGCAACAACGGGAAATCTCTCATTATGTAGACGAACGGTATAGCTGAGCGTATCGTCGCCGCCGATGGTCACGAGTGCGTCAATTTTCAGATGCGCCAGTACTTTCAAAACGTGCGGTGTAAAATCTACTTTCGATTTAGGATCGAGCTTATCATGTTCGGGTTTATGCAAAAACGCCGGAATATCGCTGACACTGACTTTACCGGGATTCGTGCGTGACGTATGCAGCATCGTGCCTCCGCTGCGATCAATTGTCCGCGTATTGATTTTATTCAACGGCATAAGATATTGGGACGAGCCTTCAGGATCGTCCGGATTGTATTTCAATAGCCCGGCCCAGCCGCTGCGAATACCGATCACTTCAAGCCCGGCATTGATCGCATCGTACACGACCGCTTTGATGCAAGGATTAAGACCGGGTACATCGCCGCCTCCGGTAAGAATGCCTATCCGTTTCATAGTCTATCCTCTCATTTTTAAATAACAGTCATTCTGGCGTTGAATTTACACAAACAAAACTTTTGCGCCAACAAAAATCATAACTTGCAAAATGATCAGAATTCCTGTAATATTTTGCACCTTGCAACACACTACCATGAGGTACCTGTCATGCCTATCATGAAAAACTTACTCCTGTGGTGCTCACGCAATCAATGGATGAGCCACCGTTTCCCAAGATTCAAATTCGTTCAACGCGCTGTCAAACGTTTCATGCCCGGCGAAGATTTAAGTTCGGCTCTTGCTGTAAGCCGCTCATTTCAATCGCGCGGAATCAGTACGGTTCTCACCTGCCTTGGCGAAAATATTAATGATCTGAGCGAGGCGGAAAAAGTCAGAGATCATTATTTAGCCGTTCTGGATCAAATTGCCGAAACAAAATTACCTACCGAAATTTCAGTTAAATTGACACAACTCGGGTTCGATATCGATTTGGAAAAAACCAAAACGTATTTCAGGCAAATTGCAAAAAAAGCCGTCGAACAAAATAATTTCGTCTGGATCGATATTGAAAGCAGCGGGTATGTCGACGCCACGATTGCTTTTTTTAAGACCATGTACGCTGAGTTTTCCAACGTTGGTTTATGCTTACAAGCCTATTTGTATCGAACGGAAAAAGACTGGAATGAACTAAAAAATTCTCCCGGTATCCGATTAGTCAAAGGCGCCTACAGAGAATCTGCCGCGGTAGCTTTTCCGGCTAAAAAAGATGTTGATACTAATTATTTAAAATTAGCCTTACAAATGATCGAAACGGCTCAAAACGGTAAGTTTCGCCCCGGTATTGCTACGCATGATATGAAAATCGTCAATGCCATTAAGCAAACGGTCGCTGAAAAGAAATGGAATCCGGCTACGATTGAATTTCAGATGTTATACGGTATTAACGAAGATGGCCAGACGATATTGACTCGCGAAGGATACAAAATGCGCGTATTGATCAGCTATGGATCTGCATGGTTCCCGTGGTACATGCGGCGCTTGGCTGAACGCCCTGCCAACGTATGGTTCGTGATTAAAAGCATCTTCAGATGAACTTATTACCGTAATCACTTTGTTACCAATAATCTGTTATGACAACGAAAGGAAAGCATGGAGCTAAAAGGAATACTTCCTCCTGTCCCAACGCCGTTCATTAATGGCGATCTTGTCTTAAGAAAATTGACTGATAATCTAACTAAGTGGAATTCGTTCGATCTGGCCGGTTATCTCATACTTGGATCGAACGGCGAAGCCGTCATGCTGAATGATAATGAAAAGTTTCAGGTTCTTGAAACAGCACGCACCGCTATTCCTAAAAATAAAATCATGATGGCCGGCGCCAATGCCGATTCGACAAAAGAAACCATTACTTTTATTAATAAAGCCGGTGAAATAGGCGCCGATTGCGCGCTGGTCATTACGCCGTTTTACTACAAAGAATCAATGACACAAGAGATCTTGTATCAGCATTTCCGAAGAGTGGCCGACGGCGTAAAAATTCCGATTTTACTGTATAACGTCCCACAATTTACCGGCGTCAATCTTGCAGCGGAAACTGTCGCACGATTATCCGACCACCCTAATATTGTGGGTTTGAAAGACAGTTCGGGCAATATGGGGCTTTTTGCTGACCATGTTGCACTTGTACCAAAAAGTTTTGCTTGTTTTGTCGGGAATGCGCCGACACTTTTGACCGCTCTCACACTGGGCGCTGCTGGAGGTATTCTTGCCGTGGCTAATGTCTTACCTGAAGAATGCATTCAAATAACAAAAATGTTTGGACAAAATCGAATGGATGAAGCGCGACAACTTCAATTTGATATTAATCCGATTGCACGCGCAGTGACATCAAAGTACGGCATCGGCGGGCTGAAAGCGGCTTTAGATTTGATTGGATTTTTTGGCGGCGACCCACGGTCGCCTTTGATGTATCCGGATGAGAAGATTATTGATGATATCAGAGTAATGATGAGAAAATAAACTTATAAAATTAGGCCTATACATCCTTCCAATTATCGTGCCTTTTGATCCGCGTAATTTGCATTTCACTGATTTTGAATTTTTTGGCAATTTTTTTCTGTTTAATGCCTTCACTCAGCAATTTACGGATCGAACGAACATCC
>JAIBAF010000074.1 GCA_019695335.1 bacterium | reverse complement strand
TTCAGGTTCAGGTTTTGTGACGTTACGCGCCAGCCCATTTCCTTCGGACCGTTTTGATTGAACCGGTTGTAAGCGCTGACACGTTCATGTCCGTCTACATTAAAAAACGGCATGAAAAGTATCGTCACATGATCGAGCAGTTCGGTATACTGATGATAAATTGCCATATTTCTAAGCAACATTAACATTGCATCTTTGCCGTCGATTTCTCCTGCATGAATACCGGCCTGAACCAGCAGTACAACTTTATTTTGCGATCGTGCCGATTCAGGCGTGAATTTGCCCGATTTATCGACGACCACGAGCGGCATTTTGCGCCCCTCCGGCGAAACGCCAAAATAAGTTACTTTGATCCATCGTGAAGATTTTTCAAGACGATCAAGGTAACGTAATGTTTCTTCATACCGGGGCGTTTCAAGATAATTTGATTTTTCATAATACGTGCGCCAATCTTCGTCTGTAGTCTTAGTACAACCGAACACTATCGTCACCAAAAGAATGCCAATATACCGTTTCATGTTTCAATACCTTGCGTTATGAGTTCAATATGTGATTTTCATTTTTTATTGCAACGCTATCCGCGCTTACTTTCGAGCAATAACATCAGGTCGTCGAGAAATCGTTGATCATTGGTATAAGTATCCGGATCGAGTTTAATCGTTTTTTTAATTTGAGTTGCGAGCTTTTGCGCCATTTTTTGACGTTCATCGGGCGGAAATAAATTTTTCCTGTAAAAAAACTCACGCAAAAGATAATATTCTTTTCCATCCATTCGGTGCACAAAAGGAATCTTAATATTGCGAATATACTCCGGATTGATGCGCAACGCTGAAAAATGTTCAAACCCTGATGTGATCTTTTCCTTAATGACCAAAGTACCCGCCACGTAATCGCCGATACGTTTGGATTGGACATTGCTTAGAAGGACAGCGCTTCCAAGGCCATAACTCGGGATGAACCACAATGGCGGCAGCATATCAATAACACGCAGAATATTACGGATCACTGAATCCCAAAAAGTAATAGGATAGCCGCCATCTTTGACGACCCGCAGTTTAAGAATTTTTTTTCCAACCGACTGCCCGTGCCAGATGGTTTCGCACGTAATAAAATATCCTTCATAAATCAAAAAAATAATAATACCCACCAAAGCCAGTTGCCAGGACGATGCTAAATTGACATTATTGAGCGCCGAACCGAGTATTCCAAAAACAATCGCAAGAATATAAATCAACGCAAAAGTCATAAGCAATTGAATGACCGTATCGATGAGATAAGCCAGAAAACGTGAGCCTAAGCCGGCTAATTCAAATTCCAAATAAATATTTTCAGGAGTCTCTATGATGAGTCTATCGTTCAATGTCGTCATAAAAGTACTTCATGAAAGTGACACCGTTGTGTCAGCAGGTTTAGAATTTATTTTTAATTTGATAGTACCGGTTACTGCATGATTGACCGTAAATGTCTTTTGAAGTGTTATACGTGCAAGCGGCGGCCGACGGCATGCCCTGCATACAGAAAATCCTGTGATAGACGTTTTCCTCAGTGGAAGTACGATCAACCACATCAACCAGAACACCCTGATCGCATGCATAACATTTCTCAGCCTGGTGCGATAATGTATTCCCTGTCGAACGTGCTACCAATGAGCGGCTGTCCGTCCAATGTTCGCCTTCTTGTTTTTCAGTAAAGCGGGTTTGTGTTAATTTTTGTAATAGCAAACGTCCTTCATTCATCGTCACCGTCGCTCTGAATTCCAACCGGTCGCCTTGCAGAAATTTAAGGCGTTGTTGAAATTCTCTTCCAATGACGGCATACGAATAATCTTCAAAATGAGTTTTATCAATGTATAGATCGCCGAAACAAATCAAATAACCAAGCAAATGTGTATGTTCTTGTTTTGGATTTTGAGGCGTGCCCCCGTAAAGAGAGTGCCTCAAATGAGGTTTGACCGAACTAACGGTTCCCATGCACCAATGTTCTTTATTCTCAAAATCACGAAGCCATTCTTCAAATTCGTACAAATCTTCTAAAAAATCGCTGTAATGATCCGGATCGGTTTTGACAAGACTTCGGGTAAATTTTTCCTCATCAAAAAATTTACAGCCAAAACATTTCTTGCCGACATGTGAAAACCCCCGATAACATTTTCGTTTACGCTCGAGTTCATTGCATTTCCAACGGAAATACGTGCAGCCGTCCGGAAAACAGCCTTTCCTGAACATCGTGTGATACACCGAAACATGATGCCCGAGTTTAGAATGCGCATCGTGCGTACAACGGAAGACGTCTTGACGTTTATACTGATTAATCATCAGAATTCAGAATATAGAATACAGAATGAACATTCAGTGTATGGAATTAATCGAGTTTAAAATTGAAGTTGAATAAGCGTGTAAAAGTTTACTGACTTCCTCATGCTGAGCTTTTAGATTCGTTGTATTGCCGTAGCCTAAATCCTGTGCTAGTATAATGTAATAGCGACTTTCTTCAAGAGAACCTTGGGCAATATTCATAAATCTTGCTTTATCGGCTTTTGATCTTTTTTTAAAACCTTCAGCGATATTGGCTGCCACCGAAATTGCGGCTCGTCTCATTTGAGAAGTAAGAGAATAAATTTCTTTTGACGGAAACGAATCAGAAAAGCGGTAAACTGTTAAAACAAATTGATGGGCTTTTTGCCATACTATCAAATCTTCGAACGTTTTCGCCCCGCTCATGTTTAACCTTGTCCTCCTGCATTCTGAATTCTGTTTTCTGATCGTTTCGCTTCGTTCCAAAACACATCCATCTCTTCCAAAGTCGCTTCTTTCATATTTCGGTTTAGTTCTGAAAATTTTTGTTCGACGTAACGAAAACGTCGGTTGAATTTTTCAATCGTACCGCGTAAAGCATCTTCGGGATTGACTGATAAAAAGCGGGAAATATTCACAATCGAAAATAAAACATCACCCAACTCATCTTCGATTTCTTCTTGTTTCATCGTTTTAGCCGCATCCTGAAGTTCCTTGAGTTCTTCAAATACTTTCGGCCACACGTCTTTGATATCGCCCCAATCAAAACCGACGCGGGAAGCTTTTTCCTGCATTCTGTAAGCACGTACCAACGCCGGCATGACTTTAGGTACGCCATCGAGCACTGACTTCCGATCGGATTCTTTGAGTTTTATTTGCTCCCAATTTTGTAAAACTTTGTCAGTAGTATGCGCTTCGACGTCGCCGAAAACATGCGGATGACGGCGAACAAGCTTGTCATTCAGACTCCGAATGACATCCAACAAGCTAAACATATTCTCTTCCGACGCGATACGGGAATGAAAAAGAATTTGGAGTAAAAGGTCACCCATTTCTTTTCGTAATTCTGCATAATGCTTGGCGTCGAGCGTTTCAAGAACTTCATAGACTTCTTCGAGAAGATACTGTCGCAGCGAATCGTGCGTTTGCTCGCGATCCCACGGACATTTGGAACGCAATTCCCGCATAATATTATAAAGACGCCCAAAATGTTCCCGAATGGCAGAGGTCAATTCATCATCGTCGATTTTAACAGTTTCAGTTTCAAACATATCGGCCACAACGGCTCCTTAATTTTTTTGAGGATTGAGCAGTTTTAGAATTTCTTGCTTAACTTGATTTCGATATCGCGTTACCAGATCGTTAAATCCTTTGTCTTTGCGTATCGGATCGAAAAGCTTATCGTTGTCCAAAAGTCCAAAACTGTTGAATTTTTTCTGAAATGCCCGTTCGAGCCATGACACCGATTGTTTTGCATCTTTTTGCGCCGCAAAAGTTGAAGCGGTTTTATAATACCCCATCGTAGCATTGGAGTCTGACGTAATCTCATTCAAGAATTGTTGACGCGCTAAATCGAATTGTTTTTGAATAAGGTATATATCTCCATAAAGTTCATACAATGGAGCTCCGGCAGGGGGCAAAGCAATTGCCAAACCTTTTTTGATTTCCGACTCTGCTTCGGGATACTGTGATTGAGCTATATAAACTTCCGCCATCAAAGCCCTTACCTCGGCTCGCATGGAATCCAATTCAACAGTTTTGCGGTACTGTTGCAAGGCCTCGCTGTATTTTTTCTGGAGAGCGTATGTGCGACCAAGCTCCATAGTCGCTTCGGTATAATGCGGATAAGTGGCCAATGCTTTGGCCAATGCGTTTTCAGCTTCAGCCCATTGCTGATTACCTCGCAACGCCATACCGTAATAAAAATACGATTCAGCGTTAGGGTAAATACGAATACTTTTCAGAATTTCTAATTGCGCTTCTGGATACAGTTTTTGTTGAACCAGGATTTTACCCATCATCAGGTGGCATCGGGCATAAGTATAGCTATCGTCGGCCAATTCACCGTATTGTTTGTAATAATCGAGCGCTTCCTGAAATTTGCCAGCCGCATAAAACGCTTCTCCTAAATAAAATTTCAAAGAGTTTTTATCGGGCTGCATCTTGATCCCAATTTGAAATTGATTGACCGCTTCGCGGGAATCTGAAAGATAGTACAACGCCATATATCCAAGCGTTACCCGGTATTGAAATTCTTGTTGTGTATTCAAATCGCCACCGAGCAATTCATCGTTTAGCGAATCCGATAACGCCTGCACCGGGCGAATGTCTTTTTTGTTTTTGGAGATAAATTGAAAAGTTTGAACGGGATTGGTTTTGTTGTTTTCAAATTCCGGTTTGATCAATAGCGCATTGGTAAAACTTAAAACAGCTTTTTTAAAATTATTTTGGTTGTAATACAGATTGGCCAGCGATATTTGAACAAATGCATCCCAAGGATCGATGGCGGCGATTGCTTCATACACATCACGCGCTTCATTCCATTGTTTTCGGATTTCATACAATCGTGCGAGATTTTTTCTGGCTGGGATTTCCTTTTCGTTGGCGCGAATGGCGTCAATAAAATATTTTTGTGCGGTCACCGTATCTTTCAAACCCATACTCGCAAGACCCGCCAGATTCAATGCGCCGGCCGATCCGGGATCCAACGACAACGCTTTCGTTGCCTGATTTTTAGACAACTCGAAATCTTTGGCCACGAGATAACAATACCCGAGTTGGATCCATGAGCGGGTATCGTTAGGATTGCGATCCAATTCATTTCGATAAGCCGAACGAGCACGTTTGGCATCGTCTTTATTGAAAAAATAAATGTCGCCGATTTCGCGATAAATGTTTTTCCGTGTCGAATCTTTCGACAACAGTTGTTGATAATAACCGATCGCGTCGTCATACTTTTTCAGTAAAACACTCGTGAAAGCCACAGCTTCATACCCGTCTGCGAATTGTGGATCTTCTTTGATAGCTTTTTGATAAACTTTCAAAGCACTGTCCGGCATGGATAACCATTCTAAAATCCGGCCTTGTAAATAACTTCGGGTTGAAGTATAAGACGAAGAAAAATGAACGCCTGATTTAATTGTGCCGGCTTTTATATTTAATGCCGCCGCTTTTACAAAATCTGAGATTATTTTTTCATACGTTGCATCCAGCGGCCATTCGGATGAATATTTATTTTCTTTGAGCAAAGTTTTCGCACCGGATTGGACATTGACGATAAAATTCACTTTTTTCTTGTCTATTCCGGCAGCAACGACGATTTCATACGTAAATACGGATACGGCAGTATTGTTTTTCGGTAAAGCTTCAGTGTGTTCGACAGTAACGTCGGCAACATCCTGGATAATTTTTTTAAAAGACAAAGGCAAACCCGCCAGCATCCAACTATTGCTGTCATTCAGAATTTCATTGGGCGCAATGAGCGTCATTCGGATTTGCGGTTTGACCGACTGCGAATAAACAGGCAAGGAGAGCATTACTAGAAAAAAAAGATAATAACGTTTCATAAATACCTTTATGTTATGAAATAACCTGACTTATTTTGCTTAGCGAAATGTCGTATCGATAACTGGTTCCCATGTGTCCGTCATCAAACTCTTCATACGCGTGAACGATCCCAAAATTTTTTAGCCGCTGAGTGAAAATTCTCGCACCGATATGAAGAAAATATTCATCGCGCGAACCGCATTCTAAAAAAATATGTTTGAGACGGCGCAATTGATTTTGCCAGCGATCTTTTTCTATCATCAGCACCGGATCATGTTCTAACCAACGTTGCCATATATCATTTTTCAATTCGCCGCTTTTTGTATCGAATGGCAAGTCAAAACCGAACAGTTTATTATCCAGATTTGGAGAATACGCAGCCGACATGGCAATGATATTAATCGCTGAAATCATATCTCCGGTTTTTTTAGGTGCTTCAAAAAATTTTTCCAGAAAATTTTTCAACCCTCCCGCACGGTCGACCGTGTTGTAACATTTGGGTATGTCCGGTTTATACGCATATTCAAAATACATGTCGCCGGCACTGCAAAAAGTCACTGAAAAAACTTCAGGATATTTCATGGCCAATCGAAGCGCTCCAAATCCTCCGCTGGATTTGCCCATGACGGCCCGATGATCGATTTCAGCTCTGGTTCGATAATGAGAATCGATAAAAGGAACGATTTCTTTGATAATATAATCTTCATAATTGCCAAGCGCCGATGAATTGAGATATTGCGAGCCGCCGTATTTAGTAAAACAATCCGGCATTACAATAATTGCCTCCTTCATTTTTCCATCGGCAATAAGCTTATCGCATCGTTCATCCAACGAATAACCCCACGCCTGAGGAGACAAAAACATCGTTCCAAATCCCATAAAACCGGACAACAAGTAGATAACAGGATAACGTTTTTCCGCGTTAGTATTATACGATGGAGGTAGATACACAGCCAATTTACGCCGATAAGGATCATTAAGAGGGTTGGTTTTAAGAATGGCGCTTTCGTGAGTAATAATGTCAACGTAGGAATTCATAGTGGGATTGGTTGAGATTCGAAATTGGCCGGAAAAAGAATAATCATTTATAGCGTGAAATACAAGCTCAGCGGTTAGAGAAAACAGGTTTGCTCAATAGCCTCGGCAACTTCACTACGATAGCGTTCTAACCTTTGAAGAATAGGGGGAAGGTCTAGGTATGTCATTAATTCAGCGCGTAATTTGGCAATATTCGGCAGGCCTTTCAAATAGCCTGCGTAATATTTTCTGAATTCCAAAATTCCGTATTTGTCGCCTTTGTATTGAACGGATAAACGAAGGTGATCGATACAGATGTCAATCCGTTCTTGCGGCGTTGGCGGGGGAAGATGTTCACCGGTTTCGAGATAATGCCTGACTTCCCGGAAAATCCATGGATTGTTGATGGCGGCGCGACCGATCATAATGCCGTCGCATCCGGTTTCAAACATTTTTTTGGCGTCTTCGGGCGTTCGCACATCGCCATTGCCGATAACAGGAATTTTAACCACGTTTTTGATTTTTTCCAACCAAGTCCAATCCGCCACGCCGTCATGTCCCTGATCGCGTGTCCGGCAATGGAGCGTTAGCGCTTGCGCACCGGCATCTTCGACCATTTTTGCAACATCGAGGATTACAATACTTTTCGCGTCCCATCCAAGTCTCGTTTTCACGGTTACAGGCAAGCACGTGCCGCGCACGGTCGACCGTACGATCGCTTCGAATCGGGGTAAGTCGCGTAAAAGTCCGGCGCCTGCGCCGCGCATCGCCACGTCTTTGACCCAACAGCCGCAATTGATATCGATAAAATCCGGATTCATTTTCTCCGCAACGGCCGCTGCACCTTCCATCGACGTATCTACGCCGCCGAAAATCTGAATAGCAACCGGTCGCTCTTCTTCGGCAATGACGATTTTACGTAAAGCTTTCTTTGCATCACGAATTAACGCTTCACTGCTGGTAAATTCCGTGTACAAAATAGCGGCCCCAAGCCGCTTACATGTTAGCCGGAACGAAATGTCCGTAACGTCTTCCATCGGCGCGAGTGCTACAGGCTTATTGATATTAACTTTTCCTATCTGCATGGGGCGTCAGGATAATGAATTATGATTTGAATTTCAAATAAAATAAGTGATCTATCCAAACCTATTGTGCCTTTGTGAACGGGCCTTCATCATTAATAATTAGCGTCTTTTTTTCATTATCAACCACGATCTTCATAATATGCGCATCACGGGATGCGTTTGAGTTACGCGGTTGAATTTCAATGCTCAAAGTTTGTCCGGCTGATTTGATAAAACGGTAATAACCTTTTTCAGACATTTTACCTTGAATCTCGTATTTGCCATAATCAAAAATCCATATCGTTTGGTCATACTGCCAGGTACCTTGTATCCATTCCTCTTCAGGAGCTCTGAATGAGCAACTCGATGATATAATTGCCAATAAAATGATAAAACAAATCCTCATATCAACTCCGTTAATTTTGATTAACGCATTACAATTTGAACCTTTATTTACCTTGACAATCGGTGCTTTCTAAGATATATTAATCCGCATTTTGAAGCAAATGTTCTCGTCTATTTGATATAAGGGCTTCAAAAACAATGACAAAGGAAGACGGGATACTTTAAACCACACTAATGGAAGTTACGAAACAACCCGGTGATGCTACTCAGGAATCGGCTTCCGTCACCGACGACATACCTCACTCCTCGACCGAGCCCAAAGTCGGCTACCTCCAATCCGAACTTCACAAATTCGAAAACCGGTTTGAAAAACAAATCCGGAAATACTCCGCGGCTGAGATTACCATTTTTGGTTTTTTTATCGCGATTATCACCGGATCGTTTATTCTCTATGCGATCGAGAATATGGCCGGGAACTCACTCAGCTATGTTGATGCCTTGTTCATTTCAACTTCGGCCATTTGCGTGACCGGATTAACTTCCGTTGATTTTACCCAATTCACGTTCACCGGCCAAATTGTGACAATGATTTTGATTCAGATCGGCGGCTTTGGTGTTGTAACGGCTTTTCGGCTTTTGTGGGTAGGCCGGGCCGAAGATTTATCTCAAGGATCAACGCAAACACTGGGCAGTATCATGGATGTGGAAGGTCAGCATCAAACCGTTCTCCAGATTTTGGCTTCCACGGCTAAAATTACTTTTGCAGTAGAAGCAATCGGGGTTCTGGCATTGTATATGGCCATCGATGATAAACTAACCGGTATGTCTCCAATCTGGTTCTCCATATTTCATACCATTTCTGCATTTAATAATGCCGGGTTTGGTTTGTATGCCGATAGCCTTATACAATTTCAAACCGACACGTTGGTCAATTTTATAATTGCCGGACTGATTATTCTTGGAGGCATAGGATACCCGGTTTTACTTGGCATTGAACGAATTGTCTTGATGTTATTATACAAGTTGCTGGGCTTTTCGGAAGCGTTAATGGAAATGGTTGCAATTCGTAAACCTGATAAACTTCACTGGGTCGAACCGTTTTATAATTTTGTCGATCATTTATATTTACGCGCTAAAAAAATCAAGGAAGAATTGGCCGGCGTAGCCTCGCCATTGCAGATGAAAGTAGTTATTTACGGAACGGTTTTTTTAATTCTTACTGGAATGATTTTTACATTGCTAGCTGAGTGGAACGACCCTAAGACGTTGGGACTACTGTCTTTTGACGACAAGCTTCTCGCTTCTTTTTTTCAATCCGTATCGACACGTACCGCCGGTTTTAATACCATCGATATCGGCGCATTGGAAATACGCACCTTACTGTTTTACATTGCGTTGATGTTTATTGGTGCTGCTCCCCAAGGTACAGCAGGCGGAATAAAGATTCCGACCTTTGTCACTATGCTTGGCTATATTCGGACAAGTTTCCGTGGTCGCAGTCGCGTTACCATCTTCAATTACGTCGTGTCAAAAATGTCTGTTGGTCATGCCGTGAAGCTCTACGTCATGAGTTCAACTTTTGTTTTGACTGCTATTTTATTAATCGCTGTTTGTGAAAACCAATTTACGTTGACGCAGATGGCTTTTGAAGTCGTCAGTGCGTTCGGTACGGTTGGCCTATCTACCGGCATTACAATGCTTCTTGCGCCCGCATCTAAAATTCTACTTGTAATCGTCATGTTTGCCGGCCGAGTCGGATTACTAACCATCGGCAGCGCCATCATCAAACCTTCCCGTGACTCCCATACAATGGCATTTGCCCCAGACGACGGAATGAAACTCCAGATCGGATAAAAAAAGCCCCGGATTTGCACCCGAGGCTCTTGCGTGGAAACCATCTGACCCGCAACATTGCGGAATCATTTGATTCAATTTCTCCTACCTAACAAAGGAGAAAACTTACTAATCCCGATAACTTAAAAGTTTATACTCACCGTTTCTTTCAACAATCGATCCGCAGAACTCCAACTTCTTTTCATTTCCAACTTTGTCTTTAACATGCAAAACTGTTTTAGTATGAATTTTGAATGTCGGATATTCTTCAATACCTTCTTTGAATGAAACAGATTCTAATTCAAATGTTTGCGTACCATAATCTGACAGAGCACGCCTGAGTCCTTTGATTGTCTTGCCGTTTAAATTGTCCCATGCAAAGTCGTAAGGTACATCATTTTTACTGGCAGGAAACTCGGGCCACAAATACTTTTTAAATTCTTCCTGATTGATACGAAGACCATCCAGTGTCTGTGCATCGTTTGATTCGATGGCTTTTAGAACTTTTTCGGCCAAAGCATCGATCGAATTACAGGAGTTACTCAATTCGTGTGTCTGGCACGAAATAAGAAATAGTATTTGAAAGAACAGTAAGATCGTTAGGTGTTTCATCTCATTTTCAAAAAAATATTAGATGCAGGTTGCCGCAAAACAACCTGCATCTATTGGATTAAAGATTATTGTTTAGCCCAATTTGTCCAGCCGCTTAACCAGTTAGGATCACCCGATTTGAAGGCGCCGATGTAGGTGGCGGCGACGTCAAAGAAATTGTCATTAGGAGGTGTACCACCCGTCACATTGACTGTCGGACGCGGATCTGGCATATTGTTGTCCATTGGATTCGCGTTAGCTGCTGTAGTTACCGCCGTGAAGTTCGGATTTTGAACAAGGATGTTCCATGATTCGATGATCGAACGTAATCCGGCTGTATCGTAATTTTGAGCAGTTGTTTTTAATGCTACTTCAAAAATGTTCTTAGGATTGTTCGATTTGTTGTTAAACATGATGATATTTTTTGCCGTCGCCGTTCCATTGGCAGCATTGGAGCTATCGGCTGTTCCGTCAAGCGTTAATCCGATCCTATTGAAATACGCAACGATACCGTTGTTGGCATCGTATTGCGTATTACGGCGCCAATACATGCCCTCATTATTATCGTCGTTGTTTTTATCATCAACATCGTTACCGCCAATGAATGTAAAGTTCCAGAACGTAGGCTTCGAAATAGGACTATTACTGCTGCCGCTTGCATCATTGTCCGCTTCCATACCGCGGTTAGCTAATGCTTTATCTTGGATTCCAAATGCATATTGAATTTTCACTTGCGTTCCAAAGTCAGTATCGAACATATCGTCATCGCAACCTGACGCAACTAAATATTTTCCACGAACGGTTCCGCCAAACCATTCAAAGCCGTCATCAGCAATCATGTGTGATTGGATATGATCCAAAACAGTGTTGCTTCCTACGCCATTAAATGTCCATCCGTTCACTTCGTTATCCGGTGTCACTTTGATTCCACCGTATTCGACACGAACGTAATGAAATTCACCGCTCATCATCGTGTCACCGATAGACGAATTTAATGTAAACGATCCGAACCCGGGTCCGTAACTTCCTGTATTGCCTTCGCCAACACCGATACCGCCTGGTACATTGATGGTCGCAACGCCATTCAAAACTATACCACCCCATAGACCGCGTGAACGTCCGCCTGCAGCCACTTCAGTAGTAAATACAACTGGATTTCCGGAAGTGCCCATGGCATAAATCTTACCGTTACGCTGAGTGACAGTACTTGCATTGCTGGCCGTAGCGCGAACAGCGATAATAACAGCTTGTGTGCCTGCTTTCGCTTTAATCACAGTACCGGCCGGAATATTCAAGATAGCACCCGGAGATACTAGATAAGGGCCGCTCAATACATAGGATTTGGCAGGATCAAGGGTCAGGGTCCCAACCAGCGTACCGGTCAAAGTAACTTGTTCAGTCAATATAAAATTATGCATAGAAGTTGCATTCGCCGTTACGTTTACAGATGCAGAATCCGTAACATAACCGTTTTTAGTTACGATAACTTCATGCGTTCCAATTAACACGTTGTTTAAACTGTAAGCACCACTTGCATTGGTGGTAGTTGTTTTCCCAAGCGCAGGAATAGAGACTGTAGCGCCATCAACGTTAGAGGCACCACTAGTGATATTTCCGGATACGGTTCCGGTTTGCTCATCTGTTCTAATAAAGAGTGAACTTAATGGTGCCGGATTCGTACGATCAGCAATTGTGACTGTAAGCGTATCATTTACATAATTCGCTTTAGTCAAAATAATTTGATAACTCCCATCATCAACATCTTCGAAAACGTAAGCGCCGTTGGCGCCGGTATTCATGGTTTGCACAATCGTCGTTAAAACCAGATCAACTTTAACATCGGCAATAGGATCGCCTGAACTGTTGAGCACTGTTCCGGAAATCGTAGCGCCTTTTTTAGATTTGCTATCATCGCAGCCGCTTGTCATAAGACTGGTCACAAACAAGGCTGTAAGCGACAGAATGGATAAGAATCTCATAAGAGTATTCTTTCTCATTTTTCCTCCGTGTGTTTAGGTGTTGAATTAAAGATTGGTTATTGCGAATAGTATAATTTAATTACTTTTGTTAACGTACGATTACAGCCTTGTTACAATGGTGCAATGTTTCTAAAAATCATAACTGATTGATGTAGAGAAACTCATACCGGGTTTGTACTGATTAGTAACATATTTTCCCATTTTGAAAACTACTTCATCATTCAAAATGTTTTTCCAATTAGTTTTCAGCTTAAACTGTTTGGTTAATTTCTGGGAAACCGTTAGATCTAATTGATTGTAGGACTGTTCGTACACGTCATCATAAATTTTTTCGCCATTCACAGTTGTCAACTTCGTTCCAATTTCTGCAATGCGCTTTCCAAACACGTTGTAAGATAAGTTCACATCTGTACGCGTTTCGTTATTCGTATAATTCAACCCAAAATTAAAAATGTACGGTGATTGCCCTTGCATAGGACGCGATTGATTGGCCACAAAATCAGCCGAAAACAGCGTTGGCCCTTCCGAGCCTAACGTGTAAACTTTAATATCATCTTTTTGTTTGAGCCGCGAGTAAATGAAAGATACATTGGCTGTTGCGCTAAAATTATTAAGCGCTTGATTCACATGAGCCAAACTGGCGCGCAATTCCAATTCAAGGCCAAGGTTGTTAGCGCTACCGCCATTGACGGGTACCGGATCGCCGGTAGGATTACCGGGGTTCGGAAGTAAAAATTTTTCAATCGGATTACTGAATTGTTTATAAAAAAAACTGGCAGCTAACAGTTCACCGGGGTTTGGGAAAAACTCCCACCGGGCATCATAGTTGGTAATGTCACTGGCCTTCAAAAACGGGTTACCATAAGTGCTCCGGCGATAATCATCATACCGGAATGGCGCTAATTCGCGGAATTGCGGGCGGGCTTTGGTTTGACTAAAACCCAAACGAATATTCATACGATCATTTAACCCGTAGATCAGGTTAATTGCGGGAAATAAATCGTTGTCATTAAATTTCGGAGATAAAGAATTATTGGCTGAACCGGACAGCGGGTCGAATGATTTCAATTCCGTTTCAACATTTTCATATCGAAAACCTCCGACAAATCTCAGCTGAGAAGTAATCGGAAAATCGGCCATCAAATAGCCGGCAATCAGGTTTTCTTTAGCCGTATATTGATCATTGGCTTGAGTATTATCTTCGAAATTGACCAATCCGTTGGCAATGTTATCTGAAGAAAAAAGTTCTTCCGGTTCTTGCGTACGAACGACGTCTTGAATATTGGAATACGCGTAACGATGCGCGTTAAAATCACGATCTTTTTTCCGATACAGTGAACCGACTTTTAATTTGGTGCCTTTAAACTGCGCTACAGGAAAACTCCAGTCAAAACCGGTATTGATTTCTTTGTCAACCATGTCCGAAAAAAAGCGTGTGTTTTTAGATTGTCCTATGGCTTCGTATTGATTCGAGGTTTCATTCAGAACATAACCGGTCTGACGAGTATCCGGCTCGTTACGATCTGCCTGCGAATACGCAAAATGCCAATCGATTTTACTGTTCAAAATATTGTTCAGTTGATGCTCACCTAACAGTTGTGAGGAAAGCAAAGCGCGTTGCTGATACCGTAGGCGTGTATATCGCACATCGCCACCTGAACTTGCATTTAAATACCCTTTGGTCACACTGGCTTCATCGTCCGACTGAACGTTATAGACGCTTTTGATTCCGATTTTATTGTTCGCATTGATCTTGGCATTCACATCTAAGAGAGCGCCCCATAAAACCGAATAACTGCCTTTCTCAGTTTTATAGTCATAGGCCGCCGTTTCATCAGCCTGTGGGAAAAATTCTTTTTCTGTCCGTTGATTAAAATCGGCACTATATGTTAATGACGCCAGATATCCGAAGTTGGATGCTGTTCCGAGGCTATTGCCCAGCGACAAACTAAATCCGGTATTATTGGCTACACGATGCCCGATCGGCATCCAGATGTTTTGAAATTTACTGTTGTATTGGGCTTTGAGGTCGTTAGGTGTAGTACCATTAAAGCCAGGTACGTTCGGCCGTTTCCTCTGTCCGTCGTCAAAACCTAAAAAGTCTGTCCCACTTCCCTGATAGCGCAAAATTTTTGAAAAGGAAGCGCGATTGATACCACTTGAAACGCTTGCAGCCATATAAAATTTATCAGGAAATTCTTTCGTGTTGATTTTAACAAGCCCTCCGGAAAAATCAGCCGCAATATCAGGATTATAAGTTTTAACTACGGTTACGTTTTGGATAGAACCGGAAGGAAAAATGTCCATTGGAATGATTTTTTTCTCTGGTTCTGTGCTAGGAATTTCAATTCCGTTTAGCTGCGCATTGCTGTATCGCTCGCCGAGGCCCCGAACATACACAAATTTGTTACCGACGACGGTCAATCCCGTCACACGTTTTAATGCATCACCGGCGCTTTTATCCGGTGTTTTGCTGATTTGTTCGCTTCCGATCGCATCGCTGACGACGACGGATTTTTTTTGTTGAACTAATAATGCACTCGAATTGGATAGATCCGCTTTGGCTTCGATGACAACTTCTTCACCTTGAATTCCCTCAGGCTGTAGAGCTATATTGACCGTGGCGACTCCATTATCAACAACTTTGATTCCTGAAACAGTTTTTTTGTTGTAAGAAATATATGTAGCCATTAAACTGTATTCGCCGGGAGGAACTTTTTGAATAACGAAGCTGCCGTTTAAATCAGTACTTGCCCCCATTGTGGTCCCGACAACTACGACATTACAACCGATCATTGGATCGCCGGTCTCTGCATCTAAGACAGTTCCGATAATTTTGCCATGCTGCGCAAACGCCGCCGCTGACATCATTATCGTTACTAAAACAAATTTTAATAGTGACTTAAATTTCATGTCATCCTCAGTTAGGTTAATGATTTCCACGAGTTAGGTTCCACTCGCAATAAAACGCCCAAATGTAGGCGAAGGATGTTAAGGAAGGATTAGCCAAGTATTAATGATTGATTAAGAAGTGTTAGGGCTACGTTAAATTTATTTAACAATCGAAGAGGAAAACAAAAAAAGGCTGCTTTTAAAACAAGCAGCCTTTATTTAAATTATTTAAAAATGATTATTCGGAATACAATGGAAACTTCTTCGACATTTCTTTGATTTCATCCTTGATCTTATTGAGCGTTGAATCGTCGTCAGGATTTTCTAATGCACGGTCGATAAATCCTCCGATCATTTTCATTTCAGATTCTTTCATACCGCGTGTCGTCAAAGCGGCCGTGCCGATACGAATACCGCTCGCCACGAACGGACTTTGTTTATCAAAAGGCACCATATTTTTATTGACAGTGATGCCGGCATGTTCCAGCACAGCTTCTGCTTTTTTACCGGTAATGTTTTTATTCGACAAATCCACAAGCATTAAATGATTGTCGGTTCCACCTGAAACAAGATCATAACCCAAACCGATCAATTCTGCCGCAAGAGTTTGAGCGTTCTTGACGACCTGTTTCGCATATTCTTTAAATGAAGGTTGGAGTGCCTCTTTGAACGCAACAGCTTTGGCGGCAACAACGTGCATCAAAGGCCCACCTTGAATTCCAGGCATGACCATACTATCAATCACTTCCGACATCATTTTCACTCGACCGGTTTTCGGTGCGGTAATTCCAAGTCGGTTTTCAAAATCTTTTCCCATCAGAATTAACCCGGAACGCGGTCCCCGTAACGTCTTATGCGTTGTTGTCGTCACAATATCACAATGCGGTAACGGACTTGGATGAATTCCCGCTGCAATAAGGCCAGCAGGATGTGCCATGTCCGACATCAAATACGCGCCAATTTCATTGGAAATTTCGCGGAATTTCTCATACTCAAAAAATCGTGGATAAGCGCTTGCACCGGCGATAATCAATTTAGGTTTGTGCTCACGTGCAATCTTAAATAATTCATCGTGATCAATCCTTCCGGTTTCTTTTTTGACACCATAGGCGACGACCTTATACATTTTTCCAGAGAAGTTTACAGGACTTCCATGAGTCAAATGTCCTCCATGAGCGAGATTCATTCCCATGATCGTGTCGCCCGGCTGAAGCAAACTAAAGTATACCGCCATATTGGCCTGGCTTCCTGAATGCGGTTGTACATTAGCGTATTCGCATTTAAATAATTCTTTTGCACGGTCTCGCGCAATATTCTCAACAACATCAACAAATTCGCATCCTCCGTAATAACGGTTCCCAGGGTATCCTTCAGCATATTTATTAGTCATGACACATCCAACAGCATCTAGTATAGCTGAGCTTACGAAATTCTCCGATGCAATCATTTCCAGCGTTGTATTCTGGCGTGTTTTTTCATTCATTATCGCAGCGTAGACATCTGGATCAAAACCGGAAACCGCTTTCATAGTTGTTTATCCTAATTAAGTCTTTCAACAGTTTATTTGCTCGGAATTAATCTAACTATTTTGAGTTTCACATACAAAATAAAAAACCCGGAACACTTTCGTGTCCCGGGTTGGTTTTTTTAAAAATTTTATTAGTACTTAATAATAACTTCTTTTTCGGTTCCGT
>JAIBAF010000073.1 GCA_019695335.1 bacterium | reverse complement strand
TTTTTGAGTCACCGTTTTGATTTTTACGCCGATTATAGTAACTTTCTCAAGAACTTTATGCTACGGAGGCTAGACAAACATGTCGAAAAAAGACGTTATCCGGCGCATTGCGATTAATACTGGAGGCGGAGACGCGCCGGGTCTCAATGCTGTCATTCGTGCGGCCGTATACGCTGCACTGAACCGGGGTTGGGAATGTTACGGAATCCGAGATGGATACAACGGCCTGTTTTTACCTGAACAATATCCTGAAGGTGGTTTGGTGCATCTGACGCGCGAGTCGGTGAAAAGTATTACGCATTTAGGCGGAACAATTTTGGGAACGACCAACCGTGGTAACCCCTTGCGTTATCCGGTCACTGAAAAAGACGGAAAGGTTCATGAAATCGATCGAACGGATGAGATTGTTTCAGGATTTCACGAAAATAATTTAGACGCACTGATTGCGATTGGCGGCGACGGCTCTTTGGAAATCGCCAATATATTGGCCCACAAAGGCTTGCGGGTCGTCGGTGTACCAAAAACGATTGATAACGATCTTGAAAAAACGGTTGTCACATTTGGTTTTGATTCCGCCGTATCGTTTGCAACCGAGTGTATCGATCGCCTTCATTCGACCGCTCAATCGCACCGCCGGATTATGGTCGTGGAAGTCATGGGACGTTACGCCGGTTGGATTGCTCTCAACGCAGGCGTCTCCGGAAGCGCCGATGTGATCTTGATCCCTGAAATTCCTTACGA
This sequence comes from bacterium, assembly GCA_019695335.1. Lineage (NCBI taxonomy): Bacteria > bacterium. The sequence continues at coordinate 16,912 of JAIBAF010000073.1, read as the reverse complement.
TATCGAAAAAATTGCTTCCATGATCAAAGCCAAACAACGGTATGGAAAAAAATATTTTATCGTTATCGTGGCCGAAGGTGCCAAACCTGCCGGCGGTTCTATTTCAGTAATCGATCATCCGACAGGCCGTCTTGAACGCCTGGGTGGCGCCGGCGATCGCGTAGCCAAGGATTTGGAAGACGCAACCGGTAAAGAGACTCGCGTCGTCGTATTGGGACATTTATTGCGCGGCGGTACACCAACAACTTCCGACAGGCTACTGGCTTTGCGTTTCGGTGCGGCGGCCGTTCGTGCACTCGAAGATGGCCGAAGCAATGTCATGGTTGCGCTCGATCCTCCGAATGTTCGTTACGTTCCGCTTGAAGAAGCAACTAAACGCATGAAATCCGTTCCTTTGGATTGCGATACAATTTTGACGGCACGCGATCTGGGTATTGCCTTCGGAGACTGACCCATCCCTTTTCCCATTTTCCACTTGACAACAACGTTTATTGCTTATATATTACAAATAACTTTGTTTTACAAAGTTATTTGTAATAAGGAGACTGTTTATGAATCCTCAAGATGCGCGCGCTCAGCTTGCATATATTCAGCAACTTTTAGAGCGATCCACTCAATATACCAATATTTCACCTTGGTCGGCTATCGGCCCCGGTATTTGCGGCACGACTGCGGCTGCCTATTCTCAATGGATCCTGGATAATTCTATGGCCTATCAGCATTACATTAGCGAATTAACCATAATTTGGTCGCTGAGTTTTGTAGCATCGATCGTATTAGCTGTAGGGTTCGCCATGCGCCGGGCAAGAGTCTTCAATGAAAAATTGTGGTCCACACCCGTGAAACATGGATTAAAAAATTTTATGATCCTCTTTTTTCTGGGCGCTGTCTGGACATTGGCCTGTGTGCAATATTCTTTTTTCTTTTTTATACCGTCGGGGTGGATGCTTTGCTATGGCGCCGGAATCTACGTCGGTAGTTTATATTCGCTTAACGAACTTAAATACCTTGCAATGGTATTCCTACTGACCGGAACTATTGCCGCATTCAATCCTTTTCTGAATTTTCTGATGCTCATGATTAGCTTTGGGCTCGGACATTTGCTATTTGGCTTCATAGTTTATTTTCGTTATACGCGCGTACAACATCTTAACAACCATGATTAACGCTTTCCATCAAATCGATGAAGTTATTCATCAAAAAGTCCGGCTGGGAATTATGTCGCTTCTTGCCGCCCATGATTCATCCGAATTTGTCGAACTGAAAGAACAGTTGCAGGTCACCGACGGAAATTTGAGTTCGCATATTGCCATGCTTGAAAAAAATAAATACCTGACTGTCAACAAATCCTTCGTTGGAAAAAGACCGCTGACAACTTTAAAAATTACGAAGAAAGGTCGTGAAGCTTTAGCTAAATATTTCGATTTATTAAAACAAATCTTAGAAGAATAACTTTGTGTTAAGCTATAGGCAGTTTATGAAAATGGGCATCTCATTTAATCGGCGCTGGAGTTGGTATTTCATATTGTATCTGATTTTTTGTGTGGTGATTGGTGCAAACGCATATCGAAACGGTTTACCGGCCGAATTATCGATCATTCCTTATTATGATACGATTGCACATTTTTTTTTGATAGGATGGTTAGGATTCCTGGCTCATAAAGCGATCAATGAACATTCGCTAGCGATCAAAAACTTTTCAATTGCACTTGGACCAATGGTCATTGCTTTCCTATCGATCATGGATGAAAGTTGTCAGACTCTGTCGCCTCATCGAACTTTCAGCTTGCTTGATTTAGCCATGAATTTATCCGGGATATTATTTTTTTACATCGTAAACAAGTTTCTTAATTATAGAAAATCATTAGTGGAGTAATACTCATGACACCCTTTCGCCTTATTGCAATTATCGGAATATTTTTCTGTACAATGATCGCTTGGTTTATACTAGGTGGCAGCATTAATATGCGTACGAGCGAAAAAACCATCCAACTTGGTCAACGAGTTGAGAACAACTGGGGTGGAATCCATACTCAATTGTCTCCTGAATTCTACTGGTATGAAACGCTTTACGATACAACAATGGAAACGTCCACTTCAGCCAACGGACAAACTATACGCCAGCAAAGAGTAACCACCCGAAAAGAAAAACGAAAACTCGAAGTGACTCGCAATGATATCACGGCAGATATCAAAGTCGATTATCGCCAAAAAGGTTTACTATGGTACAGCGTGTACGAAATAAAATTCAAGGGCTCTTTCAAAGTCGCTAATACCATGGCTTTAAATAGAGAAATCTTTATGCGGTTTGATTTTCCATCCCAAAACTCACTCTACGACGATTTTGTATTAACCGTAAACGGCCAAAGCCTGATGGACGAAGGATTGCAAAATACTGAAACGACTCAAGACGCTTATGGACAAACTCTTTCACAATTTCTCACCGCAAAAACTGAATTCAAGCCGAATGAAGAAAAAGAGTTTATAATCAGTTACCGTTCACAAGGCACTGGTTTATGGCAATTCAGTTTCGGCGATGGCACTAAGCGTGTAAAAAACTTTTCACTCAATGTCGCTACGCACTTCAAAGAATTTGATATTCCTGAATTTTGTACGTCTCCCAGTGAAAAAACCGAAACGGCCGACGGATGGAACTTGATATGGAAATATTCCGATGTTATTTCTAACATTAAAATCGGTATTGATATGCCTAAAAAGCTTAATCCGGGGCCAGTTGCAGAACGAATCAGTTTTTTTGCCCCCGTATCGCTACTCTTCTTTTTTACTATTTTGATTATTATAGGAGCGATTCAGGGTAATTCGATCCATCCGATGAATTACTTTTTTCTTGCAGCTGCGTTTTTTGCCTTTCACCTGCTATTCGCTTACCTGGTTGATCATCTTGAATTAGAATGGTCATTTGTCATTGCATCGGTCACATCGGTAATCTTAGTTTTTACCTATATGCGCTTAGTGATGAATATGGCATTTGCCTTAAAAGTTGTCGTGCCGACTCAGGTAATATATCTCGTTTTGTTTTCGTATTCGTTCTTTTTCGAAGGATACACCGGTCTGACCATTACAATTGGTGCAATTGTAACGTTGTTCGTCTTAATGCAAATGACGGCTAAAATTGATTGGTCGAAGGTGTTTGAAAAAAAATCTTAATGGCCCGATAAACAAAAAAGGCGGTTTACCCGCCTTTTTTGTTGTATCACCGATCCAGCGGTAATGAAAAACTAAACGTAGCGCCTTTACCTTTTTCGCTTTTCACCCACACACGCCCTCCGTGGAGTTCAACGATTTTTTTAACGATGGCTAATCCCAACCCGGTACTGCTTTCTTTACCGGTCGGCCTTGCACTGAGTTTTTTATAACTTTTAAAAACTTCTTTGAGATCGTTTTCGTCCAGTCCTTGTCCCGTATCCTGAACATGCGTAACAACTTCGCGTTTTATTCTTTCACAAAATACTCTTACAAATCCGCCCGGATACGTATACTTGATTGCATTACTGATGAGATTGTCCACTACTTCGGATATTCGAGAACGGTCGATAAGAACCGGCGGCAAATCAGGCATTTGATCGACGTGAAGCCGTATGTTCTTTTGTAAGGCAGCATGACGGTGCAGCTTTTCACATTCTTCAAGAACCTGTGTGAGATCTTCCTTCCAGAGATCCAGCCTGACTTTTTCAGATTCGATTGCCGACACATCGAGTAGTTTATTAACCATCCGTGACATGTCTCTGGCCACTTTGATAATAATCCCTAAATCTTTTTTAATGATTTCATAATCGTTTAAACCGGCATTTAAATTCTCAATCGTCATCTCAGAATAACCGATCACTGTTGTTAAAGGACTGCGCAGATCATGCGCTGCGATACCGATCAATTCGTTTTTCTTTTCATTTAAATTTTTCAATTCTTCCAGCATTCTGATTTTAATAAAAGCTGAAATAATGTGTCCCTTCAGATTGCTGATCAAGTCTTTATTCAGAGGGAAAAAACCTTCGGGGTCGGTAAAATTATCAAAAATGAGTAAGCCTTCAACTTTGTCTTTGACCGTAATGCGCATGACCATCAATGATTTAGATCTTGGCAAATGGGCAAATTTTTCTTCAGCTTTTCGACCTTGAATATCTTTGACAATAAAAATTTCATCGCCAAACTGCTGAGTATTTTCAATGTAACGGTTTTCCACTTCATCGACCGTTAATTCGATATCTTTTTCAAGTTCAAGATTGACTTCCGTGCTGGCTTTGAGTTTGAATGTTTGCGTATGATGGTCAAACACAATAGCTGTAGCTTTTTCGACGCCTCGGATTACTTTGGTCGCTTCTAAAATAGCCCTGAGCAGATCAATAATGTTAAGCTCTGAATTGATCGATTTGACTATCTGATTGAGTTTTTCCAGTTCTTCATTTTTTAAAGCAAGCTCGGACGTTTTTGATTCAAGCTCGTGTTTTTGGTTTAAAATTTCACCGGCGCGTTCACCAACTATCTTTTCAAGGCGCTTCTTTTCATATTCCAACTGTTCAGAACGCCAGCGTATGAAAAAATAAATCAGAGTTATAATCGCAATAGCCTGTAAAGCATATCCCCACCACGTTCGGTACCAAGGCGGCATAATAGAAAACGCATAAACACCTTCGCGTGTTTCACCAAGTAAACCACTGCGTGCTTTCACATGAAATTGATAATGCCCTTCAGGTAGGTTCGTATAATCTTTTTTGGTTTCACGGTTCCAATTACTCCAAGTGCGGTCAAACCCTTCGAGAAAAGTACTGTATTCGATTTTGACAAATTGATCATATTGCGGATAAGCAAATTCAAAACGAATACCCTCATTTTCATATGGAAGTGTTTTCGAATCTATTGGCGATCCGGCATAGATGGTTGAATCCTGTCCAATTGAAACGCGGCGAATTAAAACAGAACGTGCATCAGGAAATCGCCGGCGCTCGGAATCATATTGCACAATTCCATTGGCGCTGCACAACCACAAAATTTGTTCGTGATCAGGATAAAATTTAAATAAAGATAAATTATCCAAACGCAGGCTTCGGCGCGGGTCAGGACGAAATTTTCCTTCATCCATGATCAAAGCTGCAAAAGCCTTTTGAAATTCAGCACCGGCCCAAATTGTTCCATCGTCTTGGATCACTAATCGGTACACATCTTCGCGATCGCTTTTAAAAACTTCACTGAAACGTTGATCGGGTATAAATTTTTGAGAAGAAGGATCAAATGTAAAAAAGCCGGTTGCGGTTGTAAAAATAATTTCATCGTTATAGTCATAAGCAAAGGTATATCCCTCGGCCAAGCCGCTTTCTTTTCCAAATCTACGGACTGTGGATTTGTTTCCATTCCATTGAACGGAAAGTACACCTTGAATTTTAGTACCTAACCAAAGCGTCCCGTCGGCCGTTTCGGCAATCGTTTGAATTTCTTCGCTGATATCACCGATTTTTCCTTCATCAACCCATTGTCCGTCCCGGAAATAAATTGATGACAGTCCGTCCGTGCGACCAACCCAAATACGATTGGAATCTTTTTGTGAACGCCTCAGCTCAAATGTAACAGAAGGAATAATTAATTTAGAGCGATTATTTTGAATGGAATATAATCCGACACCTGTTCCGGCTAATATTTCACGCCCGTAACCCAGCAAGGCAAAACATTGCGCCTTAATGTCTGAAATCGGATTAGCATAAAAATAGCCGATTCTGTTTTCAGACTCCAATCCGTAAATTCCCAAGCTCGATCCGATATAGAGCTTGCCGTCACGACGCAAAATTGTTTCGACATTTATATTAAGTCCGGCGCGGTCATCAAAAAATCGTAACGGTGAAAACCAATCAACTTTGGCCACGCCATTACCCAATGCCAGCCAAATCGATCCGTCGCGATCGAGCATCAAATGCTTGACATTATCAGTCTGCAAACCTGATTTTTCGTCAATGATGTTTTCTATGTTTCCTTCATGATCAATAAAAATGATACCGCCGCGCAGTGTTGCGAAGACAAAACCTCGGCCCGGTAATGGCATACCATAATACAATTGTTTTTCAACAATCCAACGCGACGCTTCAGGCGCAAATGGCGTTATATGGCCATTATCGTATATCATCAATCCTTGTTCACGTGTCCCGATAATTTGGCGTTGGTCGTCATACGGCAGAATAGCAAAAACACGTTTATCGCCAAATAGTTCTCCATTCGGAATTAACTTCAACGAGTCCTTTTCAAGGACATATATTCCTAAATCTTTTTGTCGGATGTACAATTTGTCTTCAATGTAAAAAGAATTGTGGAATTGCGTTGAGGGTTTCCACGCTTTAAAGATTTGGCCATTCCAGAAAAAGAGATACTCGAAAGTTTGAAAATAAATGCCGTCCTTTGCGACAAAGGTTTTCCATACATCGGTATAAGGCATTGAATCGGGAATTTTTTTCCCGATTGAAAAATATGTCATCGCTCCGGTAGAATCCGGTGCGAGATATCCTACATCGCCTTTCCCGCCGACCCAAATGGTTCCGGTAGAGTCCATAGCAAGCGAACGGATGGGCGTTATTCCGCTTGTTTTGATTGTACGCCAAGTGCGTCCGTCATATTCCAATATGCCAAAACCATTGGCTACATAGATTAATCCTCTTCGGTCCTGTACGATCATCCAGTTCTGGATATAGCCGTTGTATTCAATAGCTCTAAAATTCTGAACTCCGGGAAGCCCGGTTTCCTGAGCCGGTAATCCGAACACCGGGAAAATCAATAACACTAGAAAAAATTTAAATGCACGTATTTTCAACGTTTATGCCCAATACTTTTACTAACAAAGTCTTCTTCTCATGAAATCGGCGCAATAGTAATGGAAAAGGAGGGGTAATACAAGGAAAAAATGAGGACGGAGGCGGAACCCCAATTGCGGTTTAAATACTAAAAATTTACATGTTTTTGATCATTTATAATTTTGTTGCCCAAATAATACCGGAACTTCCGAAACTCAAGTATTGACGATGGATGTTGTCAAAACCATGACGTTGCAGCGCTGCCGGAAAGTTATCAAACCACAACGTTTTTCTGATCAGCATCGTCAGACCTGCGTCAAAGACTTCTCGCCATTCCTGGAAAAAACGAATCCCGACAAAATTCATACACCTGTTATAAATATTCCAAATTCCACGCGCCAGCGGGTTCGGCGGCAAAGTAAAATCATGAAGAACGATTATTCCGCCGCTAATTACGTGAGGCATAATATTCGCCAGCATTTTATCGGGATCAACGTATTTGGGAATATAGGATGACACTATTGTATCGAATTGCCCTGAAAGTTTTACCGTTTCGGCATTGGCTAAAACAAATTGAGCCTTGATGCCGTTTTTTTTTATTCGTTCTTGATACACGTCAAGATAATCGGCGGTTATATCCACTCCGACAATCTCGGCTTCAGGAAACCGTTTGGCCAATCCCGTTGTGACAATGCCTGTGCCGCAGGCTAAATCTAAAATTCGTTTCGCGGTTCGGATACGCTGATACATCGCCCGTTTCCAATAATAATCAAGACCGAGCGTAAACCAATGTACAACGCGGTCATACGAATGTCCGGTACCCGGAAAGAACGCCCGGACGATCGCTTCGCGATCGGTAACAGGTTCCGTCATGATCTAATCTTTTTTGAACTCGAGTGCGGCCGAATTAATACAATAACGCAAACCCGTAGGTTTTGGGCCGTCATCGAATACGTGGCCAAGGTGTCCTCCGCAACGCGCACACAAAACTTCATCCCGTACCATACCGTAGCTCTTATCGGTTTCACCGCCTACAGCGTCTTTTGCAATCGGTTCATAGAAACTTGGCCAACCTGTTCCGGAATCAAATTTTGTTTTAGAACTGAACAAAGAAAGTTTACAAGCGGCACAAACATAAGTCCCTTCATCATGATTGTCCCAATATTTCCCTGTAAAAGCCCGTTCGGTACCTTTTTCGCGCATAATATAATACACGTCGGCGGGAAGTTCTTTTTTCCATTCATCGTTCGATTTCACGATTTTGTCCTTTCGTTCGGATGAATTTAACACGTCTTTTTGCTCGGATTTTTGTTCGGTTTGTGCTTTTGAACACGCAAAATTTGCTAAAAACAAGAATGTTAAAGCCATAGTTTTCAACATACGTTAACTCCGGTTTAAAAAAATAAAAGTTAGATACAGCCATGAATGCCTTATCTAACTCGATTTTTTAATTAAAATTTCACGAAAAAATGTTTTTCTTCGTTTTATGTCGTTTCCAGACTTTTAACTAATTTTTTGGCGCCAATGTCTCTGGTTTTCTTTTTGCCGTTATTGTCGCCGGCCTCGGTTTTTTCATCCAATAATTTGAGAATTTTTTCCGGCGTAAATGGCGTACTGTCGAGGCGTACTCCAATCGCATTGAAGATAGCATTGGCGATGGCCGGAATAGCAGCATGAAGCGGTCCTTCGCCGGCTTCTTTCGCCCCGAACGGTCCTTCCGGATCGATCGATTCGACAATGATCGATTCAATTTCCGGTGTATCTAAAATCGTCGGAATTTTATATTCAAGAATGGAGGGATTGCGATGCAATCCGTTTTTGTGGAAAATATGTTCTTCAAACAAAGCTTCGCCGACGCCCATGTATACACTGCCTTCGATTTGGCCTTCCACTATCAGAGGATTCAACGCCCGGCCACAATCATGCGCCGACCAGATTTTGTCCACGGTCACTTTTCCGGTTTCAACATCCAAAGTAATTTCGGCTATATGTGTTGAAAAAGAATACGAAGGCGAAGGTCCTGCACCGGATCCTTTGTATGTCCCGCCGATTTTGGGTGGTTTGTAACTTCCCGTCGCGCCGATCGTACCGAATGTCGATTCGGCCATATTTGCGGCTTCAACAAAATCCATAAATTTCGATGGATCCGATTTTGAAAAAATTAATCGGCGGCCGCAATCAAGATCATCTTTTTTAACACCAAGTTTTTTGGAAGCCATCTCAAATAATTGCGTCTTGATCAATTCGGCGGCCTGGATACAGGCATTGCCGGCCATGAACGTTACACGGCTTGAATAGCTTCCCAAATCAACCGGCGTGAGATGCGTATCGGTTTGGCATACGTGTACATCAGTAACTTCAACACCCAACACTTCTGCAGCGACGTAAGCAAGCATGGAATCCGAACCTTGTCCGATATCCGACGCTCCGCAAAAAACCGTCACACCGCCGCCACGATCAATTTTTATTTGCACGCCGGAATGGGGCATATCATTCCAGATAATCGATTTGCCCGCTCCGCTGATATACGTACTGGCGGCAACACCAATGCCTTTTCGAATAATTTTTCCGGATTGATTTTTAAATTCGCGAAATTTCATCTCCCAGCCTGAACGTTTACGCGTATTTTCCAGACAGTCTTTGATGCCGCACGATGTGACGCGAAAACTATTGACGGTCATTGTGTTGGGTTCAATCGCATTTTTCAAACGAAGTTCGATTGGATCGATGCCGAGTTTTTCGGCAATTTTGTCCATCTGGCATTCCATTGCAAATCTCGGCTGCACGGCGCCGTGACCGCGTTTCGGACCGCCGGCAGGTTTATTGGTATAAATCCGGTACGCATCAAATTTGAAACGTTTTACTTTATAAGGCAGCGTTAAAAACACGCCCGAGTAATAGGTCGTGACCAACCCGTAACTGCCGAATGAACCGCCGTCCAAAAACGTACGCATGTGAATGCCGGTCAAAGTTCCGTCATTTTTTACGCCGGTTTTCAAAATCATTTTCATAGGCTGACGGCCGCGGTGCGCATAAAACACTTCTTCGCGCGAATATAAAAATTTGACAGGCCGGCCAGTTTTTTTTGAAAGCCACGCGGCACAAAATTCAAGTGCAAACGGTTCAGACTTGCCGCCGTAACCGGCGCCGATATGCGGTTTGATGACGCGAATATGACTGCGAGGCATTTTCAAAACTTTGGCCAGTGCGACATGTAAATAATGCGGTGTCTGCGTCGACGACCAAATCGTGAGCCGGTTGTTTGTCCACTGACCGATAGCGCAATGCGGTTCGAGAGGAACGTGCGTATTGCCTTCGAAAAAATATTCATTCTCCATGACAAAATCCGCTTCTGCAAATCCTTCTTCGACGTTACCGAATTCCTGATGAACTTCTTTCATCACGTTGGCTAATTTCGTATGCTCATGGATTTTAGGAATGTCCTCACGAAAACCGTCTTCAATAGTAAGGCAAGGTTTCAATACTTCATATTCGACTACGATGAGTTCGCAAGCGCGTTCTGCCGTTTCCTCGTCGATGGCCGCTACGGCAGCGACTTCATCGCCGATATACCGGACTTTATCAATGGCCAACACGGTTTCATCTTGTGAAGCCGGAAGCACTCCGTACATTTCGGTTAGCTCGCTGCCCACCATCACCGCTTTGACGCCGGGTAATGCCTCGGCTTTGCTGGTATCAATCTTCTTAATGAGTGCGTGCGGATGGGGGCTTCGCAGAATTTTTCCGATCAGCATATTGGGCAATACAAGATCGTCGGTAAAAAGCGCACTGCCATTGGCTTTCTCGAATCCTTCGATTTTAGGAAGGCGATTGCCAATGATCGAAAATTTTTCTTTTTGAGGTTTGATCATGCGATTACCCTTTATGACTTATTGCAGTCTGCTCATCCTTCATTAATTCAATCGCTTCTTTCATAGCGCTGATAATTTTAGTGTAACCGGTGCAACGGCAGATGTTCCCTGAAAGTGCTGTTTTAATTTCTTCTTCCGTCGGATCAGGATTGCGATCGAAAAGCCACTTGGCTACAACCATAAATCCCGGCGTACAGTAACCGCATTGCGATGCGCCCTGATTATTCCACGCGATTTGAACCGGATGCGGCTCGTTGTGGCGGGCGATACCTTCAACGGTAATAATTTCTTTGCCAACGCAATCCATGGCCAGCGTAATGCACGCCTGAATCGGCACGCCGTCAATCAACACGGTACATGCGCCGCAATCGCCCATATCGCAGCCTTGTTTACTTCCGGTCAGATGACATTCATATCTCAAGGCCTCCAGCAATGTTCGATTGGGCGCAACCGCAATTTCAAAAAGATCACCGTTTACTTTCAGCGTAATCAACGATTTCATGAGCGCTCCGGCAGAATGAGAATAAATAACGATGTTTTCAGAATGATTAAAATGTTAGTGAATTGTTCGTTGAATATCAATATTTTGTTTGCTGATAATGCGGCTTTTTTGCTCATTTTTACAGACCCCTTTATTGCATTTCAAAAACGCATGGCGTAAATTGCCGGCCTTATGAATCCAATCCGCAAACTTGTATACGATGAAATTAAAAGTCAGCGCCATTCTGCAGAGGAATTAAAAACGCAGGCGCGTTTCCCGATTTATGTTGTTCTTGAAAATATCCGCAGTATGTATAATGTCGGAGCTGCTTTCAGAACCTCCGACGCCGCACGCGTGCAGGAATTAATTCTATGCGGATATACGGCTTGCCCACCACGTAAAGAAATTGAGAAAACGGCGCTTGGGGCAACCGAAACCGTGCCATGGCGGCACTTCAAAACCGGATTAGAAGCCGTTCATTGGCTGCGTGAACAAGGCATCAAAGTCATGGTTCTCGAACACACGGATCAAAGTCAAAACCTCATGACGATGGATTGTCCATTTCCAATTGCGCTCGTAATCGGTAATGAAGTTGACGGCGTCAGTGAAGAAGTTGTTGGCGCTGCCGATATGGCCTGCGAGATTCCAATGTATGGTATGAAACAATCTTTGAATGCAGCCGTTGCCTATGGCATTGCGGTGTTCCAATTGGTCGAAAAATTTCAACGCAATAAAGTTTTATAATTCCGGAGAACCTGTCATGCGTTTTTCACCGAACGATCTGAAAATTAAGTCGCTGGCGCGGGCTGAAACTATTCCATCGGATTGGTACACGCATCCGGCTATGCATGCTATAGAGCGGCAATGGATTTTCGGAAAAACATGGCAATATGCCGGCCATGTTTCAAGGCTGCCCAATCCCGGCGATCACATTATCGCAACCGTTGCCGATAATCCGGTGCTGATTGTCCGTACAACCGACGGACTGTTGCGGGCATTTTACAACGTATGCCGTCATCGTGGCGGACCGATCGCCGTCGAAGATGGCTGCGGCGCCAAAGCGCTCCAATGTAAATATCACGGATGGACTTATACTCTCGACGGCCATCTCCGTGGCGTTCCGAAATTCGATCGTACGGAGCTTTTTGATAAAAAAGATTACGGCCTGACCCCTGTTAATCTTGATGTCTGGGACGGATTGATATTCGTTAATCTCGACAAAAAGCCGGAGCCTCTTTTGAAATTTTACCACGGAATTTCAGAACGTATCCATCCACTCCAACTCGCCCCGATGAAATTCTATCAACGCATTGTCTACGACGTGCAGTGTAACTGGAAAGTTTATGCCGATAATTATCTGGAAGGTTATCACCTGCCATTTGTTCATCCTGAATTATGCAAACTGCTCGATTACGCCCAATACGAAACGGAAACGTTTAATTTTTATTCGCTCCAACACAGTCCCATTACTCCGGAGGAAAACATTTATACCTCAGGCGCCGGAACGGCATTTTATTATTTCATTTTCCCTAATTTCATGCTCAATATTTTACCCGGAAGGCTCCAGACTAATTTGATTTTACCCTTAGCGCATGATCGCTGCCGAGTGGTTTTCGATTATCATTATAGTGATACGGAATCGGAAAGTGCCCGAAAAAAAATTGACGATGATTTGAAGTACAGTGACTGGGTTCAACACGAAGACATTACCATTTGCGAACACGTCCAAAAAGGCTTGAATTCAGAAGCGTACACCAAAGGTCGTTTTTCAGTTGAAATGGAAAATGCCGTCCACCATTTTCAATCACTGTTAAAAACTTATTACAAAAAATCGCAAAACCGACGAACCAAACGTAACTATTAAACGAGAGTTACTTGCAAAAAGAATTACCACAATCTCTTTCGCTGTTGGATGCGACCATGATCAACATCGGAAGCATGATCGGATCCGGAATTTTTATAGTTCCGGCTTCAGTCGCCTTATATCTGGATTCGTCGCTCTTAATTATCGGAGTGTGGATTTTCGGTGGTATTATCAGTCTATGCGGCGCATTGTCAATTGCAGAACTCGGTGCAATGATGCCGAAAGCCGGCGGTCAATATGTTTATCTCAGCAAAGCGTACCATCCGCTATTCGGTTTCCTCTACGGTTGGACTAATTTTGCCGTTATCATGACCGGCTCGATCGCTGCCGTTGCCGTCGGATTTGCAACGTATCTCGGACATTTTGTTTCGCTGAATCCGATTGAAATCAAAACGGTAGCAATGTTATCCATTCTGTTACTCACGGTCATCAATTGTCTCAGCACACGATTCGGAGCAATGTTCCAAAACGGATTTACGACTGTAAAAATGTTATGCCTCGGCGGCCTGATCATTTTACCTTTTATTTCAAATGGCGGTTCATGGTCACATTTTTCACCTGCATTTTCACATCATTCCTTCACCGAATTAATCGCGCCGCTCGGTCTTTCGATCGTTGCCGTGCTGTGGGCGTATGACGGCTGGATTGAAATCACGTATGTGGCCGGTGAGGTTATCGAACCTCAAAAAAATCTGCCGCGCTCGTTGATCCTATCGACGTTGGCTATGATCGGTTTGTATACGCTGATCAATGTAGCCTATATTTACGTTTTATCACCAGCTGGAATGAGTAAAGCACCTATGGTCGCATCGGAGGCGGCGATAATCGTTTTGGGTACCGGAGGTGCATCGCTCGTTGCCATATCCGTGATGATTGCCATGTTCGGAGCCAATAACGGTTTTGTATTTACCGGAGCGCGGATTTATTACGCTATGGCAAAAGAAAGATTATTTTTCCGACCCGTTAAACGCATTCACCCGACATTCGATACACCCTATATTTCTTTGATCGCACAAGGCGCGTGGGCGTGTGCATTGATTTTTACGGGAACTTTTGAACAACTTTTTACTTACGTCGTTTTTGCATCATGGCTTTTTTACGCCATGTCTTGCGGAGCTGTTTTAATCCTGCGCCAAAAGGCCGCTGATTTACCGCGCCTTTATCGGACGTGGGGCTATCCATGGACACCGGTAGCATTCATTTTGTTTTCGTTGTTTTTGGTTATTAATACTTTAATCGAAGATCCGCGCGACGCATTGATAGGACTGGGGATTATTTTAATGGGCGTGCCGTTGTATGTATACTGGAGCAGAAACTCATTAACTGAAGCTGCTGAAGATCCTTCGATCGAATAATTATTTGGAAAGACTATATGTATGAGAATTGATATCAATGATAAAATTCTGACCGAATCCGATGTCGATCCGTCGTTGGATCTTTATGAAGAAATTGCGCGGTTGAAAAGAGAAATGAACGCGGTTTTGCTGGCTCATTATTATCAGGAATCGGAAATTCAGGATATTGCGGATTTTGTCGGGGACAGTCTTGAATTGGCAAGGCGAGCCGCTTCCACAAAAGCCGACGTGATCGTTTTTGCCGGCGTTCATTTTATGGCTGAGACAGCAAAAATACTGAACCCCAATAAGTTAGTGCTGTTGCCGGATCTCAACGCCGGATGTTCCCTGGCGGACAGTTGTCCGGCCGATCAATTCAAAAATTTTCGCGATCAACATCCGGATCATCTGGCGATCACCTATATCAATTGTTCAGCTGACGTCAAAGCGTTGAGCGACCTGATCTGCACGTCGAGCAATGCAGAAAAATTAATCGCTCAAATTCCCAACGATCAACCGATTTTATTTTCTCCTGATAAAAATCTTGGCGCGTATATTATGAAAAAAACCGGAAGGCCAATGGCTTTGTGGCAAGGCTCATGCCAGGTACACGAGATTTTTTCCGAAAAGAAAATCGTGCAAATTAAAGTTTCACACCCAACCGCCAGTTTGATCGCTCATCCCGAATGCGTCGATTCGATCCTGAATATGGCCGATTTCATCGGATCAACCAGTGCACTGCTCAAGCATGTGCAAATGTCGCCGGCAAAAGAATTCATAGTCGCCACCGAAGCCGGCATCATTCATCAGATGGAAAAAGCTTGCCCAGAAAAAACATTCATTGCCGCGCCGCCTAACAATAATTGTGCGTGCAACGAATGTCCGCACATGAAATTAAATACACTTGAGAAATTATACCTCTGTATGAAAAATCGTATGCCGGAAATCACGCTTCCTGAAGATATCCGTATTCGCGCCCTCAAACCTATTCAGCGAATGCTGGAAATGAGTTAAGACGCGCTTTTTATTCATTACTTGATTCCCTCTCCTTCCGTCGCTACCAAAAATTGATCCGCTTTAACATTTTTGAAAGCTTCCGTTTTCCCTGAAGGCCATAAAATGGTAACTTCATCGATCATTTTGGTTTGTCCAAACCCAAAATGAACGCGTAGATCGTTTTGTCCATTGAAAGTATTTTGCGCGGAAATTTCGCGTATTTGCATGACGGTTTTCCCGTTGATCGTTGCTTTGGTTTTGATTTTTGTTCCGAGCGCCGATCGGTTCGAGGTTTTGCCGATGCATCGGATATTGATCCAGTGATTGGTTTTATCCAGATCGTTGCGGAAGAGCCAATCAGGAACGGGACGGGGCGGCTGACCCTGACGAAACATAAGTTTGGTCGCCACAAATAAATCCAGGTCGCCGTCATTATCGTAATCGCCGGCTGTAGCACCCCAGCAAATGGTCGAATCTGCTTCACTAGCCGGTGTAACGATACTTTCGAAAGTACCATCGCCATTATTTCGATAATATTTGTTTGCAGTACGACGCCCACCATTGGCAACGTAACAATCCAGATCACCGTCGTTGTCATAATCGCCCCATACATTGGCTAATGAAATATCGACATCCGTGACAATCGGTCCTGCATCCATAACGCGTATGAATTTTCCACCTTCATTCCGATACAGACGATTCGCCATCCCAGTCGGTGCAAAATAATTGGTCATGTAGGCATCAAAATCGCCGTCGTTGTCATAGTCGATCCAGTTCCATATTTGTCCGTCCAACGAATCCGTTGCAATTAAACTGTCCGTGATCGGCTGAAACGTTGCCTTTCCGGTTTCTTTCAACATATTTTTAAAATGGAAATCCGTTGCCAGGGTTCCATTTGCCGGGCCGCTGCCGATAAACAAATCGATATCGCCATCCTGATCGTAATCGGACCACGTTCCTACGGTAAACGGCGCTGTATTGGCTGTGATCGGAGTGTTGTTAATCTCGGCAAACGTACCGTCGCCATTGTTATGAAATAAAAAATTGCTCGACGCCGGCGTTCCCACGAAATTAAACGGATGAATGACTACGAGATCGACATGACCATCATTGTCATAGTCTCCCCACGCGCCGGCCCATCCAAGAATTACTTCATTCCATGGAAACCACGACTCGTTGCGGCGAAACCCGCCTCTGCCATTGCCGTTGTACACCATACTGCCCATACGTGTAAAACCACCAGCCATGAGAACATCGAGGTTACCATCGTTATTAATATCGGCCCAGGAAGTTCCAAACCATCCGCTGGCAATATTCACTAACTCACCGGAAGTAATTTTTGTGAACAGATCATTGCCATCGTTGCGATACAAAGCGGCAAAATTATTTGGAGCAGTTGCACCAACGGTAAAAATGTCAAGATCGCCATCATTGTCATAATCGATCCACGCAGCCCCGTTATGATCCACCGAATCAGCCACAAAAGCGCCTTTGGTAATTTTTACAAAATTCTGCGCATAGACCTCTGATGAAACCAGTATTGAAAAAGGCTGAAAAACTACGATAAGACATGATGA
>JAIBAF010000072.1 GCA_019695335.1 bacterium | reverse complement strand
GCAACGTTATAAAATGCGTTACAATTTCCAGATACGCATTACTTCGATAAAAACTTCTGTCCCAACAAAAGCCCGACGATGGTTTTCATGTCGGTAATTTCACCGCGAAAAACTTTATCGACGGCTTTCGAAAACGGCAAACGTATGATTTCCAGAAATTCGTCATGATCGGGCTGCACTGCCGCTTCTTTCAAATCCTTTGCGATGAAAAGCCACATTTTTTCGTTGGAATAACCGATGCAGGGAAAAAATTCGGCAATTTTTTCCAGCATGAGCGGTTCATAGCCGATTTCTTCGATCAGTTCGCGTCGTGCCGCTTGTTCTATTGGTTCGTTGCCGTCGAGTTTGCCGGCGGGAAGCTCAATGAACGCTTGTCGGAGCGGATAACGGAATTGCCGGACCATGATAGTGTCGCCGTTAGGGAATACCGGGATCATGACGACGGCTCCGGGATGGCGGATATATTCGCGAACGGCCGTTTTACCATTGGGCAAACGCACTTCATCGCGCCAGGCTTTGAGTAAAAGCCCGTCGGCCATGATTTCAGAATTCAATTGAATTTCAGTCAAATCGCGCGTCATGGATTAAACCCGGAATGTGATTTCGAAATTTTTTTTCCCATACGCATTCCTGATAAAGATTTTAAAGAAACTTAATGCCCGATAGCATCGGATAACGCCCTGATATCGCGGATCAGTTTGTAGAGTTCGTCCGGAAGAATCGCTTGCGCGCCGTCGGACAAAGCGTTTTCAGGATGATGGTGCACTTCGATCATCAATCCGTCGGCGCCGGCGGCGACGGCGGCTTTGGCAACCGGCGGCACCAGCGAACGCTTACCCGTGGCGTGGCTCGGATCGGCAAATACCGGAAGGTGAGACAATTGTTTGATCAGCGGAATGGCCGAAATATCCATGGTATTTCTGGTGTACGTTTCAAACGTACGGATACCGCGTTCGCACAAAATGACGTCATAATTGCCATTGGCCATAATATATTCCGCACACATCAGGTATTCTTCAAGATTGGACATCATGCCGCGCTTCAGCATCACCGGTTTATTGATTTTGCCAACTTCCTGCAGCAAGGCGAAGTTTTGTGAATTGCGCGCGCCGATTTGCAAAATGTCGGCGTATTGTGCGACGAGTTCGACCTGGTTGGGATTGACCACTTCCGTAATGATCGGTAACCCGGTTTTTTCCCGGGCGAGCGCCAGCAGTTCGAGTCCTTGTTCGCCCAGACCCTGAAAACTGTATGGCGACGTACGGGGTTTGAAGGCGCCGCCGCGCAGAATGTGACAACCGGCTTCTTTAACCGTCGAAGCAATTTCAAGTATCTGTTCTTCGTTTTCCACGCTGCACGGACCCGCAATGAGGGTGAGTTTAGATCCGCCGATGGCAACGCCTCTCACATTTATAACCGTATTTTCCTGCTTCCATTCGCGACTGACCAATTTATAGGGCTTCGACGTAGGGATGACTTTCTCAACACCTTTCAGCGTTTGAACTTTTTCGGTAATCATTCCTCGTTCGTCGCCCATGACACCGATCACAGTACGTTCTTCGCCTTTTGAGACGTGAGGTGTAAATCCGCATTCTTCAACGATTTGGAGAACATTGCTGATATTTTGAACGGAGGCGTTTTTCTCCATGACAACAATCATCATAGGTCAAAATAAATTAAGGTTAGAAAAGTTTCGGGACAGTTTGTTGAGTGTTAATGATAAAGTAACAATAAAAAGGCAACCAGTCAATCGACAATTCAGGTCATAATGAACAATCTGTTATCAAATCCGTTTTCAACTTTTCAATCGAGCGATATTTTTAAATTTTGCATAGTCCGAGAGGAGAAAGTTTTCAGGCGACTCAATGTTGTCGGAACCGGTCACTGCGATGAGCGAGTTGTCTTTGCCAATTTCAATGGATCCAATGCGATCATTCAGACCCAATGCATGCGCACCATTGATCGTGGCCATAGTGAGAATGGTGCCGGCGTCGATTTCAGGATGAATTGATCGGAGTGATCGCATTTCATTCCACATATTCAGGTCGTCGTTGCTCGCAAGACTGTCCGTGCCGATACAGACGTTGATGCCGGCGTTGATCATTTTTTGTATGGGTGCAGTACCGCCCACATTGATTTTGATATTGCTTCGCGGACAGGTGCAAACCGAGACATTTTTTTGACGTAAGATTTCGACGTCGGCATCGCTGACATGTACGACGTGAACCGCGAGCAAACGTTCATTCAGAAATCCGAGTTGATCGAGATAGCGTACGGGCGAGGCATTCGGTACGGGCCAGGCGGGATCCCATTTCCCGATTTTTTCAATCATAGTTTTCATCTTCCCCGTCCCGTAGCGCAAAAATTCACTCTCGTCAATGGATTCGGCAAGATGAACGGTTGAATGAAGGCGATGGATTTTTGTAAAATCACCTACCAGCCTAAATAGATCGGCCGATACCGAATACGGTGCATGTGGTGCGAGGCTTTGTTTTATCCTTGGATTGGAAGGTTGAATGATTTTATGCGCGA
This sequence comes from bacterium, assembly GCA_019695335.1. Classification (NCBI taxonomy): domain Bacteria; species bacterium. Next base: position 15,362 of record JAIBAF010000072.1, on the reverse strand, counting down.
ATTCGTCAAACCGCTGTCGGGCAATGGACGGTGAAAAACCGGTTACTTCATTATAGATCACGGCGTACAGCGAAGATTGTGTAAGCGCGGCCAATGACGTTTCACTGTGATTGGCTATATCGCCGACAGCGACGGTACCGGCGTTCTCAAGTTCATGTACAGCATTGATGCAGGCCTGTTGGATCATTTCTGGCGTGAAATCGAATCGTTTGGTGATCGCGTCGTACACCCAATCGCCGAAATCTTTTCCATCGGCGATAACATTTTTCATGACGGACAATTCTAAATGCGTATGCGCGTTCACAAGTCCTGGCAGAATAACGCCGTCTTGGAAATCGGCTATGGAAACGCCGTGAAATTGCTTCAGAATTTTTTCACGAGGTCCTAATGCCTTGATGCGGTCGTTATCGATCACTACCGACCCGTTTTTTATCGGAGGAGTGACAATCGGCAAGACCCAGTTTGCAGAATAAATCTTCATAGCTTACATACCTAAACGAGGACTAAAAGGAACAGATTAATTTAAAACTAATTCTGCAATTGACAATGAAAATTAAAATTGACAATGCGAAGTCTTTACTGTAGATTCCGAGTAATCCACCTTGCATACCGGAGTAGTTTATCGGCTTTCCGGAATTCACAGTTCTTACTGTTTTGGTTACTCAATAGATATTTTATAATAGTATTTCCACATTATTTATTTGAGGAGTTATCGTATGAAGCTCTTTGTACGACATAAGGCTTTTAGCCTTTGGTTGAAACGGTTTTTTGCCGTCGTAAGCCTAAGCGTTTTTGGTTCTGCCGCTGGGTTTGCACAGGCCGGCAATGCGTTACAATTGAATGGAAGTAACCAATATGCATCGAGGTCGCCGGTGGTTTCGACCATTACCGACGATTTTACGATGGAAGCGTGGGTTAAATGGGATGGTACACGGAACGGCCAGAACAAGATTCTCTTTTATAATGGAAATACATCCAGCAGCGGATTCGGCGTATTTATTTCGTCATCCTATGAGCTTGATGTTTTATTTGGCGGTAATGCCGTTTTGAATTCCGGATTTTACCCTGAACCCGGCCGATGGTATCACATTGCACTCACGCAGGATTATCCAAATACGCGTTTGTGGGTTGATGGCCATCAAGTGTCGAATTGGGATGGATGGGGACCGAACTTTCCAAGTGGAACGACGGTTGCCGGTGCCAATCAAGGCGGAACGGAGCTTTTTGACGGACAAATTGACGAATTGCGTCTTTGGAGCACCGCGCGCTCGCAAGCCGAAATTGTCAGCACGGCAAGTATTCCACTGATTGGCAGTGAGACGAATTTGATTGGACTCTGGCATTTCAATGAAACGGCTGCCGACACGGTCGCCGAGTCGGTCAATCAATTAAAACTTACGACGACTAATTCTCCTGTATTTGTTGCTTCCGGTGCGATGGGCGTGGGCGCTCCGGGATTAGTTAAAATTGTTTCAGGACACCAAAGCGTGACTCTTCGTTGGAACCCTTCTCTCCTGAAGAAAAAATTCCATAAATATTATATAGCGTACGATGTTGATCCGAATCCCAGTACGATCATGGACTCGACGTCAGGCGGCAATGCGTTGGATACGACAAAGGTCATTTCCGGTCTGACCGATTTTACAAAATATTATTTTCGAGTTGCGGCTTTAGACAGTAACGGCACTGTGAGCGGCTTTTCCAATGAAGTCAGTGCCACACCTTCACCGTTTGTGGAGAACACATCGGCTGCTTTTGTTCAGGTTGTCGAAGGCGATTTTGTTTGGGGCGATTATGATAATGACGGCGATTATGACGTATTCGTGACGGGTTCGACAGATGAAAATAGTTATGACGACGGACCTTACGAAAATGGCGTTGCCAAATTATACCGTCATGATGGCACCAATTTTACGGAAGTGAATACGGGCTTTTTGCAGCAAATGCATCGCAGTTCTGCCGCATGGGGCGATTATAATAATGATGGTCTGCTTGATTTAGCCTACATGGGCAGCACCGGCAATGGATCACGTACATTGAAATTGTATCGCAACAATGCTGACGGAACTTTTACCGATGTTCCGCATTCCATGCAAGGCGCCACGCTGGGTATGATGGCATGGGGTGATTATGATAACGACGGCGATCAGGATTTGTTGGTCATGGGCACGACGGGCAACAGCGGATGGAATTCGACTTTCTTGTATCGCAACGATGGTAACGGACAATTTAATCCTGTCGATATCGGTTTACCCGGATACAATGCAGGTTCGGTTGCCTGGGGGGATTATGATAATGATCAAGATCTTGACATTTTAATTTTGGGAACAACCGATAATTCTTATTCCGGCGGCGGACTTTTTATTTACCGGAACGATAACAACGGTTCTTTTTCTTTGCTCGAAGAAGGATTTCCTTCCGGTCTACATAAGGGCGAAGCTGTGTGGGGCGATTTTGACAACGACGGAGATTTGGATATTACCTTTACAGGTGCAACCGGGAGCGGTAACAGAACGGCCGGCGTCTATCGAAATGACGGCGATGATATTTTTACAGATGTCGATGCCGGATTTACAGGATTGGCCAGAGCGACCGTATCGGTTGGCGACTATGACAATGACGGTGATCTGGATATTTTCATGGCCGGGACAGCCGGCTCGGAAGGCAGCGGTCCTGAACTTTCGTATATCTACAGGAATGACGGTGGTAATACATTTACTGCGTTTAACCTTGGATACGAAATTGAGGGATATTATCACATTCCATCGTCTGCGTTTATTGATGAAGACCGAGACGGCGATCTTGATTTGATGATCATGGGGAACTCACAGAACGGATATGTCACAAAGTTATATGACAATCAGTCGGCCATTTTAAATACACCGCCCGGCGATCCTACGGGACTAAGCTCTTCAACTTCCTCAGATTCAGTTTTTCTGAGCTGGAATAAAGTAACAGATGCCGAAACGCCTCAGAACGGTCTGACTTATAATGTTCGTGTAGGAAAAACGCCCACAGGCGTTGAAATCATGCCGCCCCTAGCTAAAGTAGTTGGAACGGGTCTCGGCGGAGGATTCCGGTTAGTTTTTGGTATGGGCAATACCAATCATAATAATTCATGGCAATTGAATGGTTTGCCCGACGGTACGTTTTATTGGAGCGTGGAAGCTATCGATCAGGTTTATCGTAATTCCAAGTTCCAAACTACAGCCAATTTTACAATCGACGGGCCGCCAGCAAAAATCATGGGTGTAGAAGCCGTTCCAGGTGTCAATTCTGCTACGGTCAAATGGAATCGCGACTGGAAATCGGATATCCATCGTTATGTTGTGTATGGCGGTACCGATCCTCAAGCTTTAGATTCGCTCGGCTTTGGCGCGGGGCTACTGGATACCACAGAAACTATTTCAGGCTTGACCAATGGGATGATTTATTATTTTAAAGTACTCGGTATTGATAATGCCGGGCACGTTGGTGAATTCTCCGATGTAGTTTCGGTCATTCCGACGGGATCACCGGGGCGATGGATCGTGACGACTAACAACGATTTCGGACCTGGTTCGATCGCAGCGATGATCGATTCAGCTAATTTGACAACGCAGAAGGACACGATTCTGTTTGATCCTTCATTAAGCGGTCAGACCATTTTAGTCGGAGTTGCGTTACCGTCCATTACAACGGATTTTACTTATATTAACGCTGATATTGACAATAACGGTACTCCCGATATCATAATTAATGGCAGTAACAAAGAAGGTTATGGCTCAGGTTTGACTCTCTCATCCAATAATAATGTCGTCAAAGGTTTTCAAATTTACGGTTTTCAAGATTACGGGTCGGGGATCAGCATTTACGGATCGTATAACAGGATTTTAGGGAATTATATCGGGAATGACGGCTCAACAGCATCCCGCAACTACTACGGTGTCGAAATTTATAACAGCAACCATAATTGGATTGGCGATGGTACTGCTGCCGGGCGCAATATCATTTCAGGTAATGGTTATTACGGTATATATTTAAGCAACTCGAACGACAACCAAATCCTCGGCAATTATATTGGCCTTGCAACCGACGGAGACGCTTTATTGGGTAACGGATATGATGGAATTTATTTCCAAGCAACCGGATCAGGCAATCAGGTTGGTAATGCAACTGCCGGTGGACGTAATATTATTTCCGGTAATGGTTCAAGTAATGGTGGTCGGGGTATTTCGATGTACGACTATGACAATATGCATAACAACTCAATTTTGGGGAATTATATCGGTACCGATGTCACCGGTATGTTGGATCGTGGTAATGCCGGCGACGGCATTTACTTGTATTCAGGAGGTGGTGAATCGATCGTGAATACACATATCGGTAACAGTACGGTCGAAGGGCTTAACATTATTTCGGGAAATGATGGTCATGGAGTGTACATCGATGGCCGCGACGTTCACGATAATTTCATCGAAGGAAATTTCATCGGTGTAGCGGCAGACGGTGCAACTCCGCTCGGTAACGGGCAGTATGGAGTCTATACATACGAAGCCAGCCGTAATACGATTGCCAACAACGTTATTTCCGGTAACAATTCTGGTGGTGTCGTGATTAGTACATCGTATTACAATATCAGCGATAACATTGTTACCGGCAACAAAATCGGCACCGATCAAACCGGAACGGAAGCTGTCGGCAATGCTGGTTATGGCGTGCATGTTGTCGGTGGTTATAGCGGATCCAACAACAAAACCGTCATTTCGAATAATCTTATTTCTGGAAACATGAACTCGGGTATTACATTAGGCGAAGGATTTAACGGGTACGTTTATGATACTAAAATTATCGGTAACTACATCGGAGTGAATGACGCCGGTACTGACACCATTCCGAATGGTGAATACGGAATTTATATTTACAATGTCAACGATCAATATACTTCCATCGGAGATGGTACTGCTTCGGGTCGCAATATTATTTCAGGCAATCGTCTGGACGGAATTTGGTTCGAACAGACTTTGTATAATGAAATCCTTGGCAATTATATAGGTGTGGATGAGACCGGTAACGCGGCTTTGCCAAACGGTGGTTCCGGAATTGTATTATGGAATTCCGGATATAACAAAATCGGCGATGGTACATCCGGCGGCCGCAATATCATTTCAGGAAATACTGAAGAAGGCATTAAAATCTATGCCGGATTTTCTGCGTATTCCGATTACGAAAAAATCTACGGTAATTATGTTGGTGTCGGCGCTAACGGCGTAACACCTATCGGCAATGGAGCTCATGGTGTCGAAATTGAAATGCTCGGCGAAGGCGATTACTCACGCTTTGATTCAATCGCCTACAACGTCATCGCGCACAACGGTGAAGACGGTATTTATGCCGATGGCGCAGGCGTATATGAGGACATCTGGTTTGGCAATTCCATTTTCAATAATTCAGGCAATGGTATTACCGTAACCAATAATGCGCAATATAACATTGCACCGCCGCGAGTCGACAGCGTTTCAGCGACATCGATTCTGTATGGCCGTGCCGCCCCGGGTGCTCTGGTCCATGTATACAACGATTCCGATGATGAAGGGGGCATTTTTATCGATACGGTTTATGCTGATGGCTCAGGGAACTGGTCGAAACGGATGAAATTGATTGGTGGACTGAATGCAACGGCGATTCAGGACAGCAACGACAACAGTTCCGCATTTTCGACTGCTTTGGAATTACCTGTTGGTTCACTCGCTTCTATACCGTCAGCATTGAATTTCGGTAATGTGCTTGTCGGAGACAGCGTGACACAAGTGCTTAAAGTCTTTGCCAATGGCGGGACGGTCATCATGGATTCAGGTTATTTCAAGAGCGGCGTTAATTTCAATGTTTCAAGTTCGAATGATCTGGACACGTTGTTTTACGGCGATACAATGATTGTTTCCGTTTTCTTCAAACCAACGGCGTTTGGCGCTTTGGTTGACAGCGGAATTTTGATTAACAACTCGTCGGTCAATCCTTTCAAAATTCCATTAAGCGGAACCGGACTTGCCGGGACACTAGCCAGTTCGCTCACGTCGCATAATTTCGGCAGCGTTCCCATCGGCGACAGTGCATCGGTTAACGTCAAAGTCTATACGAGCGTCGGCAGTGTAATCGTCAATAGTTCAACATTTGCGTCGGCGATGATCACAGCCAATGCCGGCACGCTTCCTCGCACATTAATGCCGGGCGATACGATGAACGTTACGGTCAAATTCAAACCGACGGTTCAAGCGACGATTGCCGGTGACACACTGAAATTAAATAATAATTCTTCCGTGTCGCCGTACCGGATGGTCTTTTCAGGAACCTCAGTCGAAAATATTCCTCCGGTCATTACCATCGGCGTTCTGTCGCTGAACATCGTTAATAAATATCTCGGCATTTACGCTCACAGCAACGAAGGCCTGATCAGCAGATCGATTGCCTTCACCTTCAATAGTGCGCCGGTATCGAATCCGCCGACACTCAGCGATGTGCCCGGTCAACCGAATTTGTTCTTTACGCAATTTAAATTAACGGCTGCCGGAACTTTGGGCATTGTGGTCACGGCGACTGATTCGGCCAACAATGTGACCAATCAGCCTAAGAATTATACCGTAGCGGCTTTGAATAAAAAAGAACCTCTGAATGTCAAGGTTGATGAATTTATCCTGACTTCGGCAAAAGGCGTTACGGACGAAGATGGATTCCTCGTCGCCGGTGTATGGCTGCGCGATCCGGATGAAGCGCAATCAGGCGAATTGGGCAAACGTTCTTCAAGCGAAGAATCGTTTAGTGAACAAAGCATGACGGCTGTTGGCGCCGGTCTTGAATTGCTCGCTACGGCAGAAATCAAACAACCGGTCAACGTCAGTTTAAAATACGATGTGAAAGCGGTTGAAGCTTTGAAAGCGAAATATCAGGATTTTGATGAACGCAAGATCGGATTGTACCGCGAAGATGCCGGACAGTGGATCTATGAAGGCGGCGAAGGCCTTGGACAGTCATTGACGGCTAAAGTACAAACAGCCGGTAAATTCGCTGCGTTCTACAATAACGAGCACATCTTCCTGCCGAAGAAAGTTGAATTGTCACAGAATTATCCAAACCCGTTTAACCCGACGACGACGATTAGATTCGGATTGCCGGATGAAGGACGTGTTAAACTATCCGTTTACAATATTCTCGGCCAGAAAGTCGCAGAATTATTCGACGGATTTAAACAAGCCGGATATCATACGGCGCTTTGGGATGGCAAAAATGCGGTCGGGCAGCAAGTATCCAGCGGTATTTATATTTACCGCATCGAAACGCCGAAAGGTGTTTCTGCACGTAAAATGATGTTGATCAAATAAAAAATTTAGGAGATAAACTCATGAGACTCATTTTAAAATTAATCTTAGCGGCGTTACTTGCGCTGACATGGTCGTGCGGAGATGATACGGGCGATACGGGTTTAGCCGATGCATGGCAATTGTTTGTCGATGGCCAATATGCGCAAGCGCATAATGCTTTTATCAATCGCCTGAATGAAGACGGATCGGAAGCGTATGTAGGATTAGGTTGGACGACATTAAAAATGGATTCATTGGATGCTTCCGACCGCTATTTCCAACGTGCTTCCGCCGACTCGCTGGTTCATGGTTACGCCGGGTGGGCGATTACAAGTTGGTTACGCGGAAATTATAACGGCTGTATTTCGCAAGGCAGTTTTGTTTTAAGACACGAAGCCGATTTCGAGTTTGAGTTTAATGTTGACGTTAATTTTCAGGTCATCATCTTGGCTCAAGCCTACAGCTATTATCATCTGGGTAATTTTACCGCTTGCGTAGACCGCATTCGGCAAATTGATAATTCCTATACGATGCCAAGCTCCAATGTCGCAGCTCAATTGCTGACCAAACTCGATCAGTTGAACATACAACTGTTGTGATCAAGAAATAAAAAAACCGAAAAACCCGTGAAAGACATTTCACGGGTTTTTTGTTTTAGACCATAGTTAGGCCTTGACATCACAAACAGAATGAAAGATATTACTCGAAGTTTCGAAAATATCCGGGGGCTTCATGATACGACCCTATCTTGTAATCTGCTTGCTGGTGTTTTCTCTTCACGCACAGGAACGAGGCCTGACGTTCTTCCGTCATTTTTCTACGGCTCAATATCAAGGTCACAATCAAAATTGGTCGGTCACACAGGATGCATCCGGCGTGATGTTTTTTGGGAACACGTCTTTCATTCTGCGATATGATGGGAGTGAATGGAGTCGTTATCCGACGCCAAAAGGCGGAATTGTCAGATCAGTAGCTTCGGGTTCACCATCCAAAATGTACGCCGGTGCGTACGACGAATTTGGTTACCTCATGCCTGATGCTTCCGGACGCCTGCGGTGGCATTCTCTTTCTGATTCGTTACCGGAGCTCCTCCGCGACTACCGCGACGTTTGGCGAATCCATGTTACGCCTAGAGGTATTTTTTTCTCTACCAACAAACGTTTATTTCAATTTGATCATGAGGATAGGTGGATAGCTTCGTGGCCGTCGCTTAACCAATTTCGTTTTTCATTTTGGGTACGGGATCGCCTGATCATTCAGGATGAAGACGTGGGATTGCGTGAATGGGCCGGCGACAGCCTGATGATGATTCCGGGAAGCGCCGTGTTAGCAAAGGCACGTGTTTATGCGATGTTGCCGTACGGAGAGAAAGGAATATTGATTCAAACGCGGGACGACGGCGCATGGGTTTTGGAAAACGGACGTTTTAATAAAATTACTTGGGAAGCTGATTCATTTTTGCAGGAACAACAAGTGTACGGTGGTGTACGTACCGGGCTCGGTGAATATCTTTTTGCCACGCTTCGTGGCGGCTTAATTCGTACGGATGCTCACGGGAGTATTCTTCAAATTTATAACAAACAAAGCGGCTTGCCGGACAATACCGTTTATGATATTTTTCTTGATCGTTCGGAAAATGTATGGCTGGCTATGAATAAGGGAATTGTCCGGCTGGAATTATACTCTCCGTTGACGTATTGGAATGAATCCATCGGACTGGATGGCGCTGTATTGTGTGCTGTGCGACAAGACTCAACTATGTATGTCGGTACGAATACCGGCTTGTTTCGTTTACAAAAAACTTCATTGGAAAAACCATGGACTTTCATTCCGCTAAAATCCTTTCAAGGATATTGCTGGAGTCTTTTGGAACACGATAATGTTTTGATCGCTGCATCAAACAGCGGAATTTTTCAAATTTCAGGAAACAATGTTCGTACGATCGATGATGCGTATGCTTTTGTTTTGGCGCCATCTTCCGGCAATCGCAATCTGATCTACGCAGGGCTTTCGAACGGATTGGGGAAACTCTATAAAAAAGCAAGCCAGTATCACTTAGAACGCGTGCCGTCGGTCAGCGGTGAAGTGCGGTATATCAGTGAAGACAGCGACGGTGCGGTGTGGCTAGCCGGCGCATTCGACGGATTTCAATGTTTCAAGCAGGATGGTTCCGTGCGAACGTATCATCCCAATAAGCAGGAAGGCTCACGCGTCAACCGGTTATTTCACACCTCGCGTGGTTTGCTGTTCATTGGAGATCGAGGAATAATGAAGTATGACAAAGCTCATGATACATTCATGCCCGATAGTGTTTTAGCATCATTGCTTAACGAAGACGGAAGATTTATTTTTCGAATGAGTGAAGATTCATCGGGCAATTTGTGGGTTTGTCAACATACAGCTTCTGGAGACGTTGCGGGCAAAATTGTTTACAATTTTCGAAGCGGTTATTCTCATTACACGCCATTAGCTCGCATTTCACAATTCGGCGACATGTCGTCGGTGTATTCGGACGGACGTTTCGTGTGGTTCGGCGGATACGACGGATTGATCAAATACAAGAGCCCATTGTTGACAGAACCGGGACAAATACCGGTTTATCCCGCTCCTATTCTGACCGTTCATTTGCGCGGAGATTCTTTAGTGTATACCGGTCAGGGCGTTTCCGATCACGTGCATGAAATTAATTTCGATTTGAATGAAGTCCGGTTTTCGTTTGCCGATCCTGGCAATATGGGACAACCGGTTCGGGAGTTTCGTTACCGGCTGGACGGGTTCGATCCCGATTGGACGCAAACCAGTCATTTCGAGAAAACATACACCTTTCTTCCCGAAGGACGTTATGTTTTCGAGGTGATGTCGATCGAAGCGCATCAGGCGGCTAAACCGACAGTATTTGCTTTCCGTATCAAATCGCCGTTGTATCGTACATGGTGGGCTTTTACGGGATATGCCATTTTAATTTTGTTGGCCGCCGGAGGAACGGTGCGTCTTCGTCACGTATTTCTTGAGAAAGAGCGCCGTCGTCTGAGTGAGTTGGTTGAAAAGAAAACAACGGAACTGAGAATAGCCAACGATCAATTAAAAGAAAGTTATGTACGCCTTGAAAAAACTATCGGTATTGTGGCGGCGATCAATTCGGAAACGGAATTGGATCAACTGCTGCAGTCGATCTTTGAAATCATTCAGCCGCTCCTGAACATGAAATCCGGATCGGTACTTCTGCGGGACAACGCTTCGGGCAAATACCGTTTTCGCGCCGCTTTCGGAATCGACCTGCAGGCGCTTCAGGTTATCGAATTAACGGAAGAAGAAGTATTACGCCGATACGTCGACGGTGGTGAACGGGTCGCCGACAATATGTATTTCATTCGCGGACTGGTGGCGCGCCCATCGACGGATAAATTTAATAACGTACGGACTATCGATTCGTTATTTGCAATACGCCTGATGGATACACAAGGTCTTGCCGGGTTTTTATTTTTCGATGAAGTCCATGAAGTAACGCAGCATAGTTTGTTGTTACTGACCGAATTAAAAGAACATTTCCGCACGGCGTTGACGAAAGCGCGTCTACTCAACGAACTCAAACAACTGAACGAGAAAAAGAACGAATATCTCGGCATAGTTGCTCACGATTTGCGTAATCCGCTTACGACGATCGTGGGTTACTCGGATCTGCTGATCGAAGATTTTCGCAAAAATGAGATCGACGTCAAGGGCGCCATCGATGATCTTTCCAAAATTGCCGGAGTCAGCCGCCACATGAACCGGTTCATAACCGAGCTGTTGGATATTTCGGCTATTGAATCCGGAAAAGTCAGAATGGAATTGAAATCGAGCGATCTGAAAGCGATCGTCGGCGAATGCGAATATTTATACCGGCGTGCATCGCAGAATAAAAATATTGGTTTAACCGTCGATTATTCGGCGACATTGCCCAAAGTCAATGTCGATGTTTCAAAAATTTCATCCGTTATCGATAACTTGCTATCCAATGCTCTTAAATACACGCATCCCGGCGGAAGCGTGAAAGTTTTTTTCGAAAAAGGGTTAGGCGAGGTGATTACGCACGTGCAAGATACGGGACAGGGCCTTGACGAAGAAGATTTGAAAAAAGTTTTTACGTCGTTTAAACGTTTAAGCTCGAAGCCGACGGGCGGCGAACCGAGTACAGGCCTTGGTTTGGCGATTGTCAAAAAGATTGTTGAACTGCATCACGGGCGGGTATGGGTCCAAAGCAAACGCGGAGAAGGATCGACATTTAGTTTTTCGTTGCCGGTAGATGAATGATCACGACAATGAAATGCAATCGACGTCTTAACTATTTACCCTATAATTCGGCGCTTCCTGTGTAATGAGCACATCGTGCGGGTGGCTTTCTTTTAAACCGGCGCCGGTCATTTTAATTAACTTCGTGCGTGTTTTCATATCGGTGATTGTTTTAGCGCCGCAGTAACCCATCGACGCTTTCAATCCGCCTACCATCTGATATACGACGTCGCTCACTTTGCCTTTGTACGGCACGCGGCCTTCGATACCTTCCGGTACTAATTTATCCGTATCCATTTCATCTTCCTGGAAGTAGCGGTCTTTGCTGCCTTTTTTCATGGCCGCAATCGAGCCCATACCGCGATACACTTTATAACGGCGGCCTTCATACAGCACCGATTCGCCCGGACTTTCTTCCGTTCCGGCTAAGAGCGATCCGACCATGACGCAATCCGCTCCGGCTACGATGGCTTTGGCGAGATCGCCGGTTTGTTTGATTCCGCCGTCGCCGATGATAGGAATATTTTCTTTCATAGCGACTTTGGCGCATTCCATGATCGCGCTGATCTGAGGAACGCCGACGCCGGCGACGACACGCGTCGTGCAAATGCTGCCGGGTCCGATACCGACTTTCACGCAATCCGCTCCCGCTTTGATCAGTTCCATCGTTGCTTCGGCTGTGGCCACATTACCGGCAATAAGATCGATCTCCGGAAATTGTTTTTTGACTTGCCGCACTGTTTCGATCACGCCGCGGGAATGGCCGTGCGCCGTATCGACGGCGAGAATGTCCACGCCGGCATCGATCAAAGCTTGCGCGCGTTCGATCGCATCTTTAGTCACGCCCAAAGCTGCACCGACACGCAATCGTCCGTGCGTATCTTTGCAGGCGTTGGGATACATTTTTTTCTTTTGAATGTCTTTGACTGTGATGAGACCCTTGAGTTTGAATGCGTCATCGACAACGAGCAATTTTTCAATACGATGTTTGTGCAGTAATTTTTCGGCTTCTTCGAGTGTCGTACCGACTTTCGCCGTGACGAGATTATTTTTTGTCATCACGTTGTCGATTTTTTCATTGAGATCGGTGGCGAAACGCAAATCGCGATTGGTGAGAATGCCGGCCAATTTACCGTCGGGAAAAATAACCGGGATACCGCTGATCTTATAACGTTTGATCAATTCCAATGCATCGCCCAGTTTGTGTTCGGGCGTCAGAGTGATCGGTTTCAGAATCATGCCGCTTTCAGAGCGTTTGACGCGATCAACTTCGGATGCCTGATATTCGATGGAACAATTCTTATGAATAATGCCGAGTCCGCCTTCGCGGGCGATCGCAATGGCGAGCTCCGATTCGGTGACGGTATCCATCGCCGCGCTGAGCAGTGGAATATTGAGCGTAATGTTTCGGCTGATACGGGTATTGACCTGAACCTGATTCGGCAGGACTTCGGAGTATTGCGGGACGATAAGCACGTCGTCAAACGTGAGTCCCTCTCCTAGGATTTTATTGTCCAGCCGTTTATCCGAATCGCTCATACGCCACTCCTTTTTTGATATCTCCAACGATTAAATTTTTAGAAAATTTCTAAAAAATTTCGTCAATTTAGCGTATGAACTTTGAAAAGGCAAGCATTAAGGTAAATTTCAATCGCCCGTCGGCTGGATCGCGTTGGTCTCGACCATCAGGATGACGGTTTTTTTCGGAGCGCGTGGCCGATGCATGATGCCTTTCGAAATCGTCACTCCTTGGCCGGGATTCAATTCGATCGTCCGGTCTTCGAGGTCGATCAGGAACTGGCCTTCGAGAACGAAAAAAAATTCATCGTCGTTATCGTGTTTATGCCAATGATATTTCCCTTCGACAATTCCTAAACGAACGACGCTGCCATTGACTTCCGTGAGCGTTTGATTGAACCATTTATCCGTGCACGCTTTGACCATTTCAGGAACGTCGATCCGCTCGAGATGCTTGAACTTGACGTCAAGTTTGGTAACGTATGAATATTGTTTTTGAGTGGACATGGAAGAGCCTTTGGATGGTTGTCTTACTATTGAGAAAATATATTCAAAAACTATTTTTGAAAAATAACCATTTTGGGTGCATTTCATGTTTTAATAAAAGGCGAATTCCCGGCTATTTCAATGATGGATTTTCCTCGCCTTTCACTGTGACTCCTTTGACGATGAGCCAGAATGCGAGAACGAGTTCGAATACCAGCATTGGCATCCACTCCCACCAACCGGCTTTGACAAAACCGCCGGCCTGAATAAGCAGCATGACAACCAGTAAAACAGATGCAACAACACCAAGCCATGCCAGCGCGATGGGAATTAATCGTCCGCGTAAAAACAGGTATGAAAAAAATGTACTCCCGAAAGCAAAAAACAGCGCGCTGATCGTGTAACTGCCGGGCGATAAGAGCCACATCGATCCGAGAGTGTGAGTCGTGGCGGCGTCCATCGAAGCCAATCCGGAGCCGGTCGTAGCAAGCCAAAGTAATCCGAGAGTCTTGGGCAGGTTGGCCGCACCAATAAGACCTTCGCCAACGCGGCAGGCCAATCCCAATAAAGCAATCTCACGGTCGGCGTCGCGCGTCAGGGCATACAACGTCACTGCTAAAATGATTGCCGACAGATTACATAACAGATTCAGTATAATCGTTAGTCCCAATTCAGATGTATGCCCGGCGATGCCGGCCAGCCGCGCCGCAATGTCGCTGCCACCCGCTGCTTTGCCGAAAAGGTTCATACTGGCGATACCTGCCGCAATGTAAAAAATAAATGTAACGCCGGTGATTCTTGAATTAGTCTTGAGTGTCATGGTTTTTCCTCAATTAGATTTCAATCATCGGATACGACGGCAGGGAGAAGATAGTTTCAGGCGGCGGATTATTTGATGACGTCCTGAACTTTGTAGTAGATGTCTTCCGGAACGATTTTTTCAATCGTATCATCCGGCCAATTGATCCGGTAGTAAAGCGTACGATCGGCATCCGTAATTTTTTTATCGGAGTCGGTATCCGTTTTGGTTTCGACGATCAGACAATGATCATACCGGTCTATTTTCCAGCTCCAGATTTTTTCGTGAATAGGGGAAATACTTTTGAGTCCTGATCCGTCCAGTTCGGATACGAAAAGGACAATTTGGTCGGCATGCGTCAGGAAATTATCGCCGTTCAGATCTTCGGTGATCATTTCATACAGTAAACGGCGTTTGCCGTACAGATCGATATCGTCCACATACACGATATGATATTTTGTTTCACCGAGCAGGTACGTTTTACGCGTGTCTTGATTGTAAAAAATCAGGTTATTGATGGGGTTGTTGAAAATTCCCGACCCGAAGAAATTAGAATATCCGCCGCTGCCACGGGAATACGATCCGATGTCAAATAATTTGTTATTACTGATCTCTTCTTCGTGCGCAACCGGTATGATCACGATTGCCGAGCTGTCGATAACATAAGGCCTACCAAACACGAATTTTTCTTTTGAATCTTTAGTAGAAGCATTGGCGGGGCTTTTAATGTTGTCAGCGGGGCCGCAGGAAAGGATGACAAGACAGCATATCCATTTCATAAATTTCTCCAAATATTATTGACCAAGGTAATTTTTCTTCATCGGTTTTCATTCTCACAAAACGTTTTGACGCAATCCATATCGTGTTCTATTGCTTTCCTGACCATACCGCCGATCAGGCGATTCATAATTCCGGCAAGAAAGTTATGAGCCGTCGCATCCATCGTCATCGTC
>JAIBAF010000071.1 GCA_019695335.1 bacterium | reverse complement strand
GCAAAATCCATTACGCACATGTTTCGGTATTCTTTATGCGGTCCGCATGCTACGCCAACCACTTTGAACGCTGTATTAAAAATATTTTCACGATGTCCACGGGAAGGTACGCCGTCGTCGATCAGCAACGACAAAACGATACGCCGCGCGTCGTCATTGCCATAATCGATATTTTCTCCGGCCGTCGATAGCCATTGCCCATAACGTTCGATTCGTTCAAACGGCGAACTGCCATCGCTGCCGTCATGACCGGTTTCACCGGTCGGCCCTTGATCCTCAGCATGATCTTCAGCGGCCTGCGATAAACCTTTAGACGGTCTCAAGGTATCAATCGGTTCGGCGTTCATCAAAAAATCATAACATTCATTGACAGCGCTAACGCCTTCGTTGGTCATGATCGATGCGTCTTCACCCGGAATAGTCATTAATTTTCCATTAAAATATTTTTTCAAAGCCGCTACATATTTGGCATAACCTTTCGGATTGCGGCGAACCTCATTCAACTCACGAACTACTTGTTTTTCCAGATTACTTAAATAGCTCATAGAAGCAAAAGAGGTTTTAACTTCGGTATTCTTTTTTTCTTCATTTGGTTTTTCAATTTCTTCCTTAACCAAATTACTTTGGCCGGAGAAAAGCGTCGTCAAAGTGACATCGGGATCGCCGACAAACGCATTGTTGTATGCAATCTGTCCGCTCCAATCATCGTGGTCAACCCACATGGCTTTATCGCCGGCATTAGGATGCATCGAATAATTCACGGTTTCCGAGTTAAAATCTTCATAATCTTTATAGGCATTGCCAAGCGATTTACCGGCAAAAAGATGGGCAACAAAATGCTGAAATGCATCTCCGAACCAATTGGCATAATAGCCCGAGGCGCCCATTTCCATAAACGGCTTCGAATACATGGCAACCCGGCGTTGTGCTTCTTTGAGGTTGATCTGGCCGATGTCGGAACCGGAATTGCCAGCCGTGAAACAGCCATAAACCATGACGATAGCACCCGGCGCAAGTTTTAAATCTTGTTTAATAATATCAGACGATGCGAATTTGTCTTTCAATGAAAAACCACCGACCCAATTAGGCGGCTCGTTGCCGTCGTAAACGCCGTGACCGCGGTACATGAGAAATTGCGCACCGGCGGCGGCCTTCTTGATAGCTTCCCAATTATTTTCCGGCGTGTAAAATTCATACACCGTAACGCCGTTTTGCCGGAGCGTCTGAGCCGTTAGTTTCAGATTCTTGATCTCCGACGTTGTCCAGCTTCCCTGATCGCCGTCGATGGGCGCTCCGATCAACACGGCTTTCAAACCATTGATCTTTACCGTTGCGGCGGGGAGTGCCTCGCGCAAACGGATTGATAGAATTTGTTTGGGAATCTCAGGTGTGGACTTGGAAACCACCTGTGCTTGCAATGAAATTCCGATAAAAAATAACACAAAGAATGTGTATAACGATTTTTTAATACACATAATTGGCTCCTTGGGTATGGTCAATAATTTTTAATAAATCTTAATGGAACGAAAAGGTAAGTCTTGGATCTGATAATAAGATATTTGAAAGCTTTATGATAAGCAAGAGCAGATAAAAAACAGGAATTTCTGTCAGATTGTAAAGACGTACGAAAAAAAAGCAGATAAAAATCTGCTTTTTTTTCTGATATAGCTTATGTAAGACTATCTTTTTTTCGTGAACGTTTCAGATTTGACCGGCATTTGTTTGCCCGACGGTCCCTGCATACCTCGATTATTAATCACGATCCTATTTTTACCTGTACGCTCAGCCGATAAAGATTTTCCTGTCAATAAAATGTCATCGAGGTAAGCGCCTTCCTTGGTATTTTGCGCATTAGACACAAAAAGCCACCGTACCCATAAAGTGCCAATTCCCGTAAATGAAATAATACTCTTTTGCCAACCGCTGGATGTGCCGGTAAAATAGCCATTGGTTACGTCAGCCCAGTCACTACCGGTCCAATACTGCAACTGGACATAATCGGAATCTAATTCCGTATCGTACCAAACCCAGAAGCTTAGTTGCACTTCCGTATATCCATTCAGCGAAACTCCGGCCGAATTGGCTCGTTCAAAATACGCGAGCATGTCATTGTCGTATTTCTGTCCTGGCACATCGCTATCAAACGCGCAATGCAATGCCCAGTCGCTTTTGTATGCGCGTCCTCCTAAATTCGTCGGTTGATCGTCCCAAAAATCCAAGCCTGAATTTGGATTGTTATCTCCGGTTAACCACTCTTCATTTGGGATGAGGCTCGTTTCAAAATCTTCATCCATCAACACTGTTGCCGGGACATCTTCGGTAGTGAAAAGCCAAACCGGTCCTTTCGTTGATGTATGGCCGTCGTACGCGGTTACTTGCCAAAAATAAATCGTATTATATTCCAGAGTCGCCTGATAGTACGGGACAGTGATACCGATTGACGAATCAATTTGGTTGGTCAAAGCTTCATCCAAATAAAACCGAACATCGAAAGTCAGATCATCGCCATCAGGATCGTCAGCATCCCATGCTAATACGGCATCAATCGCAACATCCGTCAACCCATAAGCCGGCAACGGCGAAGAAGGTTCAGATGGAGCCTGATTACTTCCGCTTGAATCACACCCATTGATCCAGAAGCTTGTCAAAATCACTGTCAGCGCTAAACGTAATCGCATGGTCTATCTCCACTTTCATTGATCTAGCGTGATATTACAAAGCCTCCTTCTAATGCACAAGGGTTAAAAATTGGGAATACGACAAATAATTCACCTCTAGCCCATCCATGTCGGGAAGCGAAATAAGACGGAAGCAGAAATTTTGACCGGCGATTGAGTAATTAAAAAAGAGGAATCCCCTAAAAACCCAGACCACAAGGTCTCTAGGGGATTGCGTTACCGACCATGGAAGGCTTTCATGCCCCAATTAAAAGCCTCCTCATTGAGAGGAATCATGGCGCATTTATCTTTCAGCGCCTGACGTATTGCGGTTAAGAAAGTATCTTGCGGAAAAATCCCGGTTGCCGCCTGGAGGGCGCCCAAGGCGACAATGTTCTTGACCATAGCCTTTCCGAGATCCACCGCAATTTCGGTGAAGGGAACGCCGACCAATTTGGTGGCGTTGTTGATGGAAGGCGGTTCAGCAATTACTGAACTATCATAAATGATCGTCCCGCCGGCCTGGACCTGTGGTCCGAATTTAGCCAGGCTCGGTGCATTAAAGGCGATCAGGATATGCGGATTGGATGAAGACGGTGAAAGCACTTCCTTATCGGCAATGTGAACATCGGCATACGATGTCCCTCCGCGGGATTCAGGTCCATAACTTGGAATATGCGTGGCATCGTATCCTTCATTGATGCCGGCTTTAGTAATCAGCATG
Source organism: bacterium (assembly GCA_019695335.1). Lineage (NCBI taxonomy): Bacteria > bacterium. The sequence goes on along the minus strand of JAIBAF010000071.1, from coordinate 15,057 downwards.
GCGGCGGTTTGCGCTCCGTCTCCGCCTGCCCCGGCCAATTTCAACGCGATATCATTCTGCGCAATATGACTTGGAAAAGTTTTTGCAAATTTCGGTACGCGTTCAGTAGTACCGCCGACCAATTTTGTCAGTTTTTTCGGATCAAAGTCGGGCGCTTTCACATCCCACATCGGTTCTACCGTCAGATCTTTTTTCACTCCAAGAGGAAAGATCGGCGTCATATAGTCCCGTACCCATTCTTCCGCTTGTGACGGCGTCATTTTTAAATGCGTGGGACATTCAGCCAATACTTCTACAAACGCAAAACCTTTGCCTTCAACCTGAAGCTGAATCGCTTTGTGAATGGCCTTATGCGCACGATTACGCTGCTTGCTGTCATACAACGCTACACGTTCGACATAAATCGGACCGTCCAATTGTGCGATCACTTCGGCCATTTTCAAAGGTTGTCCTGCAAAATTCGTCCGCCCGTGAGGCGTTGTCGCCGTTTTTTGTCCTATCAATGTTGTCGGAGCCATTTGTCCTCCGGTCATACCGTAGATCGCGTTATTGACAAAAATGACCGTAATAGGAATGCCCATCTGTGCGACTTGCATGATTTCAGCAAGACCAATCGACGCCAGATCACCGTCCCCTTGATAACTAATGACAATAGAGTTCGGGTTGGCAACCTTATGTCCCAGTGCCACCACCGGCGCACGACCGTGCGCGGCTTGCGAGTTTCCCACATCCATGTAGTAATACAAAAATACGCTGCACCCGACAGGTGATATGGCGATCGTTCGGTCTTGTATATTTAAATCTTGAATAGTTTGTGCCATGAATTTATGCGCTAACCCGTGACCGCAACCCGGGCAATAGTGCGTCGAATGTCCTTTGAGTCCTTCACCATGAGCATGCCGTTCGAATTTATTATAAAATGCGGAACTCATGACAATACCTCCTCGAGTGAAAGTACGGTGTGGATGATCTCGTGCTGTTGCGGAAGAACGCCGCCGAAATGCTGCACGTGACTGATTTCAGGATAATCACGAATACCCGCATTACTCAGCGCGAGACGAACTTCATCTTCCAATTGACCGGCGCTCGCTTCCACCACCACTAGATGATTGGCCTGTTTCAAAAGCGGCTTCAAGGCTTTGATCGGAAATGGCCACAGCGTGACCGGCCTGAATAGCCCGGCTTTAATGCCTTGGCTGCGCAATTGTTCGACAGCGCCTTTGGCCATCCGTGCCGGAGTATTGCATGCGATGAGAATAACATCCGCATCATCGCAATAAAATAAATCAGCCCGTTGCTCGGCTTCGGTCATACGCGCATATTTGTCATTAAGATGAATATTATGTTGTTCCAAATCCTGTTCACTCAGGAAGATCGAACAGATGAGATTTCTCCGATGCATTTCATCGCCGAATACGGCCCAATCCGGAATGCCCGGCTTGGTCATCGTTTTGGGTAACTCGACTTTACCGGTAATTTGTCCCAGATAGCCGTCGCCAAGCAATACAACCGGACTACGGTATTTGAAAGTCAATTCAAAAGCCAGAATTGTAAGATTCAACATTTCCTGCGGCGTCGACGGCGTGAGAACGATCGCGTGCGTATTGCCGTGCCCGAGCCCGCGGCATGCCAGTTTGATGTCGGCTTGTTCGGGCGCAATGTTGCCGAGTCCGGGACCTCCGCGCATGATATTGACGAATACGGCCGGAAGTTCCGCGCCGATCATATAGGAAACACCTTCCAGCATCAGGCTGAATCCGGGCGAAGATGTAAACGTCATACACGGTAACCCTGCACCGCTGCAACCGTACATCATATTCACCGTTGCTACTTCACTGACGGCCTGCACAAAAACGCCATTGAGATCAGGCAATAACTTCGCCATCAATTCTGCGCCTTCGGTGGACGGAGTGATCGGATATCCAAAGAAATGGCGACATCCGGCCAGTAATGCACCGATCGCGGACGCATATGTGCCTTTGATTACTAAGGGATCGACCTGCGGTAATTGAATAACTGTGTCGAGAATGGGGAACGGAACGGGCGCCGTCGTCGGTTTCTCACCGAACATTTTTTCCGGATCCATTAATTCAAATTCAAATTCCTTAGGTTGCGGCTGCAATCCAAACGGTTCAGGACAAGCATCAACGCAGAGCTGGCATCCATTGCACAAATCCAGTTTCAGCACCACCGGTATCAGTCCCGTTGCGGGATTGATTTCTTTTCCCATTTCAATGCAGTGCTTCGGACACGCTTCGATACAGCGCCCGCACCCCTTGCAGTATTCAGGAAATACATACGGTTTAGGTCTTTCTTTCAAAGCAGGCATCTCATTCCTCCTGATATACAACTGTTGATTTTTCAACACCTTCGAGCACTTCATGCCTCTTATTTAAATCGATCTTAGACTACACTGTTGAATAATTCCATCCCTTACACCTGTGCTACAAAATAAGTCCTAAACAAGGGTTTGCAAATGATATAGGTCAGTTTTTTGGGTAATTTAAGTCACGCAATACGAAGGTTTTATTGCTCCATTTGAAGAGACTCTCCGATAGTTTTAATGAGCCAGTATTAACAGCCTATTAGTAGCCCGATTATGTCCAAAACCGCAATTCCTAAAGCCATGTAAAGTTTCATTGTTCATTGACTTAAATTTAATTACAATAACCTATGAAGGAAAAAAAACAAGATATTCTCTTTGTCGTATTGATCCTGATTTCATTCTTCATCTATCCCCTGCCTGAAAATGATCTTACATTTGAAGAAGTCACATCGGTAAAAATTTTCGACCGTAATGGTTATTTGCTTCGGGAAATTTTATCGCCGCAGGAAGGGCGCGGACAATGGACGCCGTTGGAAAAAATCAGCCCCCGCGCCATAGTGAGCGCCGTCACGGCTGAAGATAAAAGGTTCTACGACCATCATGGCGTCGATCCGATGGCAACGCTTCGGGCAATCACTCAGAACCTGCGCGCGATGGAAACCGTTAGCGGCGGTTCGACTATCACTCAGCAAGTGATCAGGAATGTCTATCACTTTCCGAGAAATATTCTTTTCAAGTTGATTGAAATGTGGTATGCGGTGAGATTAGAACATACACGAACGAAAAACGAAATTTTGGAACAATATTTCAATCGTATTCCGTTTGGTAATCAGGCATTCGGCATCGAGGCGGCAGCGCAGCTGTATTTCGGCAAATCTTCATCGGACTTAAGCTGGGCAGAATCGGCTTTTCTGATCGCTCTTCCCAAATCGCCGACGTTTTACAATCCATACAAAAATTTTGATAAGGCGCAAAAACGCCAGCATTTTATTTTATCCAAACTGCGCGAAGCCGGCCATTTGAGTGAGGACGAGCTCCAACGAGCCCTTAATGAACCTATTGTGTTGTTTCCGAAAACTTCGCCTTTCAATGCACCGCATTTCATCAACTGGATTTTGAAAAAAACTCCGGACGCAACGTCGAATATCCACACCACGCTCGATCTGCCGCTTCAAAAAGAAATTGAAAAAATTGTTACCGGTCAGATCAGGTTGCTTAGCCACGAAAATGTAACGAATGCCGCTGTGCTCGTCGTACAAAATTCTACAGGATCGATACTGGCCATGTGCGGATCAGCGGACTATTTCAGCGAACAGCACGACGGACAATTCAATGCGGTTTTTTCAAAACGCCAGCCGGGTAGTGCCCTGAAGCCATTTACGTATTCATTGGCCTTCGAAAAAGGATTCTCCCCCGCTTCACTTATTCCGGACGTTGAAACCGTCATCCCAACGGCCGAAGGCAATTTCACTCCGAAAAATTATGACCATAAGTTTCACGGTCCTGTCCGTGCACGCGTCGCCCTGGCATGTTCCTACAATGTGCCGGCCGTCCGGATTTTGCAGACGCTCGGTGTTGATCAGCTTTTGGGACGACTTCGGGTATGCGGCATAACAACGCTTGATCATAATGCCGATTACTACGGACACGGGCTGACGTTGGGTAATGGCGAAGTAACTCTGTTTGAACTTACACAAGCGTACACCATTTTTCCGAATCAAGGCCGCTTGATCCGATTGCACGCTATTGAAGACGAAAACGTTCCGCCGCCTGCTGTTATCACTTCACCGCAAACGGCTTTTTTGATCAATGATATATTGTCCGACGCGATTGCACGTGTTCCGGCTTTCGGATACGAATCTCCGATTGCGCTGCCATTTCCCTGCGCCGCTAAAACGGGAACGTCGTCCGATTTCCGGGATAACTGGACTTTCGGATATACCAATGATTTTACCGTCGGCGTCTGGGTGGGTAATTTTGATAATTCACCGATGAATGATATTTCGGGAGTGACCGGCGCCGGGCCTATTATGCGAGAGATCATGCTGTATTTGTATCGTCAATCTTCACCAGAAAAATTTCCGCTGCCTTCAAAAATCAAACGAGTAACTGTCTGCGGCATTAGCGGGGAATTATCTCACGAAGGTTGCGCCTCTACCGTACAGGAATACTTTATCGACGGAAGCGAACCGCTCGTTTCATGCCGTGCGCACAGCAGTTCGGGTAAAGTCAATTATGCCGCGTTATCACCTATTTATGCGCAATGGAATGCCGACAAAGATGCCAACCGTCAAAACGATGCGTTGTTGAATATGCGTAAACAATTTGATGCTGTCCGGTCGCTAAAAATAGTTTATCCAGCCGACGGAACTCAATTTAAAATCGATCCGGATTTGCGCGGCGATTATCAAGCCATTTATTTCGAAGCATTGGCGCCGGGAAATGTATCGCACATTCGGTGGTATCTTAATGGAAAATTGTACGAAGAAAATGATATCCCTTTCAAAAAACTTTGGCGCTTAAAACCAGGTCAGTATGTATTGCGGGCAGAATCGTTTGATAAAAAATTAACTGACGAAATTCGATTCGAAGTCTTGCCTTAATTGAATAAAATCCTTATGCTGTTTTCACACCGGAGAATGCAACGTTCCCGAAAATCAGCATTACACTTTTAAAGTGTAATACACAATGATACATCCAATTATTCAGTTACATAAATTGAAAGGAAGCCAGCCATGCGTTTATTCATCACATTACTTTTAATTTCTGCTTTTTCAATTTCCGCGCAAGTCACACTGCCCCGTCCGAGTCCCAAAGCCACAGTTTCACAAACCATCGGTATTACGGATGTTTCAATTACGTATTCTCGTCCCGGAGTTAAAGGGCGTGAAATCTGGGGCAAAGTGGTTCCTTACAACGAAGTTTGGCGTGCGGGAGCGAATGAAGCGACCACCATTACTTTTTCAGACAGTGTCATGATCGAAGGCACTAAACTCCCTTCCGGCACTTACAGCCTTCACATTATTCCTGCGACGACGGAATGGACCGTCATATTGAATAAAAACGCAACGCCATGGATGACCTACTCCTATAAACAGGAAAATGAAGCTGTTCGGTTCAAAGTCAAACCGCAAACCGGCGACATGCAGGAACGCATGATGTTTACATTCGATGATCTGACGGATAATTCCGGCCGCATCATCATGGCGTGGGAAAAAATCAGGCTCTCGTTCAAAATTGAAGTTGAATCGCAGTCCCTCACACTTGCCAAAGCACGTACTGCCATCGGTTGGGCGCCGATGATGCAAGCGGCCAATTATTGTGTCGAGAATAATGTGAATTTAGATGAAGCGATGAAGTGGGTAGACATTTCGATCATGTTGACTGAAAATTACTGGAATTGCCGCGTCAAAGCACAATTGCTGGCGAAAGCCGGAAAAACGTCCGATGCTGTCAAAATGATGGATAAAGCGTTCGATTATAGTAAAGGAATGCAGTCGCCGCCGTTCGATCTCGCGCGCATGCAGGAATTATCAGCAGATTGGAAGAAAAAGAAATAAGTCGATAATATTGAAAATTGAGAATTGGACAGCATTCTTTGAATTCAATTCTCAATTTTCAATTCTTTTACCTTGGATTTGAATTGCGACTTCACCTCATCCAACGATTTCGTTTGTTCCTCAAGCGAATCGATGCGGCCGGTTACTTTGGTCCCGTCTACTTTTAACCAATATTCACCGCAAATGGAAATCTGGTACTGATTTTCAATATGGTTATCCGGACGAACAGCTAAAATCCACGTTGACCCGATGGGAAACCGCTTCACATAAGGCCGGCATAATTTGCCGTCGTCTCCCCAAATCCAGATTTTTTTGCGTGATTCTTTGCCATTCAAAATTTCTTTGATCTCAACTTCCATCGCTTGCTCTAAATCATCCACTTTTTTATAATGGCTGATTTTGGCCAAAACGACTAACGGACTTGACGGAGCGACGGTCATGAAATCTTTATCCGTTCCGCAACTGCATGGGTTAATTTCATGAATAACCCCGCCGATCAACAACAATACAATAACAAGGTTTGTCTTCATAAGGATTAAATTTAAAGTACTGTCACAAAAGCTAGTTTTTTAAACAATCTACAAAAAAGATGGAAAATAACAATTCAAAATTGTAGAATACTGTCGTTTAGTATACAACAGATGATAGGAGAATAATTCTCTATGAAAATTCGTACATGGATTGGCCTGATATTGCTGATTGTTCTGATTATTATCCAGTTCATTCGTCCGGAGATGACGAATCCTCCTACGGATCAGTCAAAAACTTTTCAATCTCAAATGCAGGTACCGGAAAACATCGCTTCAATTCTATCAAAAGCCTGCTACGATTGCCATAGCCATCAAACCAAGTGGCCATGGTACAGCAATGTCGCGCCGGTATCGTGGTTGTTGGTTCAAGATGTTAATGAAGGACGGAAACATTTGAATCTTTCTGATTGGGGAAGTTACAAAGAATCCCGTAAGGTAGAAAAACTATCACAAATGGCCGGCGAGGTTACTGATGGCAAAATGCCGTTGCCGATCTATTTATTAATGCATTCCGAAGCCAAACTTTCCGATCAAGAAAAAAAGGACCTGGTTAACTGGTGCGAAAATGAAGCGGATAAAATTAACGTACCGGAGGATGGTGAAAATACTTCTGAAGAAAAACATGAGCATTAAGCGGCAAAGGTAAAATTTACGTTCATCTTGAATGACTGATAACCGGTTTTTTTGTAAAAACAACATTGCATTTATCAATGGTTTCGGCTATCTTCGCGTATTCAGTTAGCAAACTATATTTTTATTTTTAAATACATTATTTAAAGGAGTTATGTAATGTCTGTAGCAGAAAAAATGAAGACAGAATATTTACCCTATAAAGTCAAAGATATATCTCTTGCAGAATGGGGACGGAAGGAAATTAAACTGGCCGAAGCGGAAATGCCTGGCCTTATGGCCATCCGTGAAGAATATGGCAAACAGAAGCCCCTCAAAGGCACCCGCATTGCCGGTTGCCTTCATATGACCATACAAACGGCGGTACTGATTGAAACATTAGTCGAACTTGGCGCGGAAGTAACATGGTCATCGTGCAATATTTTTTCTACACAAGATCATGCGGCTGCCGCAATCGCCGCAGCAGGAATTCCTGTATATGCATGGAAAGGTATGAACGCTGAAGAATTTGACTGGTGTATCGAACAGACGTTATTTTTCGGGCCGGATCGCAAACCATTGAATATGATTTTGGACGACGGCGGCGATCTCACCAACATGGTTTTGGACAAATATCCTGAATTGGCCAAAGGCGTCAAAGGTATTTCCGAAGAAACGACGACCGGTGTGCATCGTCTTTACGAACGCGTCGCCAAAGGAACGCTACCGATGCCAGCCATCAACGTCAATGATTCCGTAACCAAATCAAAATTCGACAATAAATATGGCTGCCGCGAATCATTGGTCGACGCGATCCGTCGCGCAACGGATCTGATGCTCGCCGGTAAAGTGGCTATTGTCGCCGGTTTTGGCGACGTCGGCAAAGGTTCAGCCGAATCGCTCAGCAGCGCCGGCGTACGCGTGATCGTAACGGAAATCGATCCCATTTGTGCATTGCAAGCGGCCATGGAAGGTTATGAAGTCAAAACGATGGATGAAGCCGTTAAAGAAGCCGACATTATCGTCACCGCAACTGGCAATTGCGACATCATCGTTGATCGGCATTTCAAAGCCATGAAACATAATGCCGTTGTCTGCAATATCGGACACTTCGATATTGAAATTGATATGGATTGGCTCAATAAAAATTACGGCAAAACTAAAGATACGATCAAGCCGCAAGTCGATAAATATACGGTTGACGGCAAAGATATCATCGTTCTCGCCGAAGGCCGCTTAGTCAACCTCGGTTGCGCGATGGGACATCCTTCGTTCGTCATGTCCAACTCATTTACCAATCAAGTTCTGGCTCAAATCGAACTTTGGAATTATTCCAATAAATACGAGAATAAAGTTTATACTTTACCAAAACATCTTGATGAAAAAGTTGCACGTTTGCATCTCCAAAAAATCGGCGTGAAACTTGAAATGATGAGCAAAAAGCAAGCGGATTATATCGGTGTAAAAGTCGAAGGACCTTTCAAACCCGATTGGTACCGCTATTAATTAATAAGCTTCGAAATGAATAAAAAGCGATCTCATTTCGGGATCGCTTTTTTTATAATTTGCCGTTTATGACAAAGTAAAGGCCACTAATGAAATCGTTTTTAGAACTTGTTAACGAAAAAATTTTAATTTTCGACGGCGCAACAGGAACCAATCTTCAGTCACAGAATCTGACCGCGGACGATTTTGGCGGCGAAGAATATAATGGCTGCAACGAATATTTACTTCTCAGCAAGCCTTCAGCCATGGAAAAAGTTCATATTGATTTCCTGAAAGCCGGAGCTGACGTAATCGAAACCAATTCGTTCGGATCGTCGTCGATTGTTTTAGCCGAATACAATTTACAGAACCGCGCATACGAATTGAGCAAGCTGTCGGCCGAATTGGCTAAAAAATGCGCCCATCAATTTTCGACTCCTGACAAGCCACGTTTCGTAGCGGCTTCCATTGGTCCTACTACGAAATTACCTTCTCTGCAGCATATCGATTATAAAACGATGCATCAGTCTTTTTATGAACAAATGGCCGGCTTATTAGACGGTGGCGCAGATATATTGAGCATCGAAACTTGTCAGGATATTTTACAGACGAAAATCGCTCTTACTGCCGCTCAGGATCTTTTCAAAGATCGAAAGAAAAAAATTCCGGTCATTGTCTCGGTCACAGTTGAAACGACGGGAACGATGCTGATGGGAACCGAAATCGGCGCCGCGTTGACGTCGATCGAGCCTTTTGACATCGTCGACGTATTCGGAATGAATTGCGCAACCGGCCCGCAGGAAATGTCCGAAAATATCCGTTATCTCTGCCAAAATTCGCCCAAACCGGTTTTCTGTATGCCTAATGCCGGAATACCTGAAAATATCGGTGGAAAAGCGCATTATCATCTTTCTGCGGATGAATTAAAAAAATGGCTTTCGCATTTTTCCAAAGATCTCGGCGTTAACATTGTTGGCGGTTGTTGTGGTACGACGCCGGAACATATTCAAGTTCTGGCCGAAGCTTTGTCCAATACAGCACCAAAGGCCCGCGCATGGAACTATACACCCTCCGTCGCTTCGATTTATGCGCCGGCACCGATGCACATCGATCCACCGCCCGTCATCATCGGCGAGCGCACGAATGCGAATGGATCGAAAAAATTTAAAGAACTGCTGATCGCTGAAAATTATGACGAAATGGTTTCCATGGCCAAAGAGCAGGTCCGGGAAGGCGCGCATGTACTTGACGTTTGTGTCGCGTACGTCGGCCGCAATGAGGTCAAAGACATGGAGGAAGCCATCACGCGGTTTAACACGCAAGTGTCGATTCCCGTTATGATTGATTCGACGGAATATCCGGTAATCGAACGCGCCTTGCAACTTCTCGGTGGACGCGCTATTGTCAACTCGATCAATCTTGAGGACGGCGAAGAAAGAATGGAACATGTACTGCCGTTATGCAAACGTTATGGCGCGGCGGTCGTCGCACTGACGATCGATGAAAAAGGAATGGCCAAAACACGTGAAGAAAAATTTGCAATCGCCAAACGCATTCACGATCTGGCAATCGATAAATACGGCATGCGCGAAGAAGACCTGATTTTTGATACGCTTACTTTTACTCTTGGATCAGGCGAAGAGGAATTTCGTAAAGCAGGTATTGAAACGATTGAAGCAATCCGTATGATCAAACAAGCTCTTCCAAAAGTCAAAACATTGCTCGGTGTCAGCAATATTTCATTTGGATTAAATCCTCAAGCACGGCATGTTATTAATTCCGTCTTTTTGCATTACGCCATAGAAGCCGGACTCGATATGGCTATTGTGAATGCACAGAAAATCATGCCTTTGTACAAAATTGATGAAAAAGAACGCGAATTAGCCCGTCAGTTGATCTTTGACGAACGCCGGTGGGAAGCTGTTGCTTAGCAATGAGCAATAGAATTCTTATTTAGCAAAGATATACCATAACAGGAACGCAATTGCCGAACTGATAAATCCGGACACGTTGATATAAAAAGCTACTTGTGTCCATCGGTTATAATTTTTTTCCGTTTTTCGCGTAAGCCACCAAAAGAATAGGCCTAAAAACCCAAGAGGCATCACCGTAACAGCCAGAGCGTAGACCCAAATCCATCCCAGTAGAATATATAAAACACCCAAAACTATCGAAACAACTCTGCACAACGTCGCCATTTAATTACTCGTTATTGCATTAATCATTGTTCACTGCCAATTGTCCAAAGCCAAAATTTATCAATCTCTCCTAAAATACTGGTGTGGGTGTTTTGAATTTTTGGGTTATACCCGACGATTTCATCTCTCCAAAATAAAAACGTTGCCGGTTGATCATTATAAATAATCGCTTGAAATTTTTTCCATGTTTCAGCGGCGTCAACCGACGATCGGACATTCTTACCTTCTTCGATCAATCGATCAACTTCTGCATTTTGATACGAAACATCATTGTATAGATTTGATTGAAGATCGGAATGCCATTCGCTGGTAGGGTCGATCTGAAGGGTCACGCCGATTCCAGAAATAAATGCGTCATAATTTTTCTTCAATTCATTGTCGTAAAAAACATTCGTTTCAACCTGCCGGATATCTGCCCGGATTCCGATAGCTTCGAGATTTTTGTGAATGATTAAGGCGGCAAATTCACGCCGCTCATTTCCGGCATCGTAATACAACTCAAATTCAAATTTATTCCCATCTTTATCCAAAATACCGTCGCCGTCATGATCGATCCATCCGGCCTCAGCTAAAAGTTTTTTAGATGCATTGGCATCGTACGGCAATGGTTTCAACGTGTCATTCAAAGCCCATTTATAAAGAGGAGAAATCGGTGATACGGCTGGACGCCCGAATTCGCCCAAAAAACCATCAATAATCTCCTCGCGATTAATCGCGATCGTCAAAGCCCGTCGCACACGTTTATCACCAAACAGCGGATGAGGCTTGATAATCTTACCGTTGCTTTCATGATAAACTTTTTGATCGATGTTCTGCCATCCGACATAATCATAATAACGAGAACGCATGACGTCGATGCGAATACCTGATTTTCGCAACTCCGGAACGTCTTGTGGATTGATCGGATACATCACATCGGCTTCACCGGTTTTTAAAGCTGTCAGGCGTGTCGTGTATTCCGGTATTACACGGAAAACAATCCGATCTGTTTTCGCAGATAACGGAACGTTTGTATTGCGTACAAACACTATCTGCTCTTGTTTTTTCCATTCCTGAACTTTAAAGGGTCCTGCAGAAAGAGGTTTAGAATTAAATGAATGTTGGCGCAATTCCGACGGTCTGACATCTTTGAGTAAATGATACGGCAGAAAACCCGGCTGAAGATTCGTATCGTATAATTGAAGCGCATATGGCTTTTTAAAATGGAACACAACCGTTGAATCGTCGGGAATCTCAATCGCTTTATCTAAATTTTCCCCTTCTCCATTCTCAAACATTTGCAAATGTTCTTTCTTAGGGCTGGCGACATCCGGATGTTGTATTAATTCGAAAGTAAATTTAATATCTTTCGCCGTGACCGGAACTCCATCTTCCCATTTCCAATCAGTGCGTAAATGATAGGTAAGGGATTTTCCGTCTTGAGAAAGCTCATAATTTTTAGCTAATAATGGTGAATAACGGACAAGTCCCGATGCCGAATCGAATTCTGATTCCATCAGACGTGGCAGAACTCCGGTACATAAAATCCGACCGAATGCCGTCACGTGCGTGACCGGATTGATTTGATCGGCATCCGCTTTAATCGCGACAACAATGGGCGATGGATTTTTTCCGGTTCCGCACGACAGGCACACCATTAGTAATAAGCCAGCTACAATTTGAGAATATCGCATGAAAATCTCCCGATTATTTTTTTTGAATCAACTCTAGCATTGCATTGGTATTCGTAAATTTAATTCTTGGCCGATGTTCGTCCGCTCCGCGCGCCAGTTCCGTTCGGTCAATGAGCAGCCAATCATCAAACGATACAAATCGCACGTTACGTTTGGCCAGAAATTCTTCCATTTTTTTTCGCGAAGGATTCATCGGTTGAAGCATGCGCTTTTCGGATACATCTTGTAAAACTTTCTCAACGGTTGCTTGCGAATCAGGCTTATTAGTTCCGATCACGCCTGACGGCCCGCGTTTGATCCATCCGACAACATATTCACCGATACGATCTTTGACACGGCCTTCTTGATTAGGGATAATCCCGTTTTTTTCATCAAACGGAACTCCCGGCAACGGAATGCCTTTATATCCGATCGATCGAAATACCAATCCTACCTTAATCGTTTCAAAATGATCCGTCGGTTTTGGCCGTAACGAGCCGTCATCGCTTTTGTATAACTTGTTTTTAACTAACTTGATCGCCTCGACTTTTTGGCTGCCAATCAATTCGACCGGCGACCATAAAAATTTCATGATGATTCTTTTCGGCTTCTCCATTAAAGGCCTGCGGGAATAATCCAACAAAATCTCAATGTTACGATTAACGTTCGAATCGGCTGCTGTTCTTATAACCTCGGTAGTCAGATCGTCAATCTCGATTTCTTTGGGATCTACATGAATGTCTGAAGCTTCCATTTCACCCAACTCTTTGATCTCGGGATTAGTGAATGCCGCTTGCGCAGGGCCTCGACGACCAACCAGATATATTTCTTTAACACGGCTTGTTCTCAATTGCTCTAGAGCCTCATCGGAAATATCCGTCCGGCGTAATTCCTCGTAAGAACTCGCCAAAATACGTGCGACGTCCATCGCGACGTTACCATTACCGATCACCGCAACTTTTTCCTGCGATAAATCAAATTTAAAATGTTGATAATCGGGATGACCATTGTACCACGCTACAAATTCTGTCGCTGCGTGGCTTCCCGACAAGCTTTCCCCGGAAATTTCCATTTGCCGGTCCGATTGAGCGCCGACAGCATAAATCACCGCATGATAAAAAGATATTATATCTTCATGCAGAATATCTTTACCAAATGTGACATTACCATAAAAACGAAATAACGGATGTTGAGCGATCTTTTCATAAACTTTGGTGACAGCTTTTATTTTCTGATGATCCGGAGCAACTCCTCCTCTTACCAATCCATACGGCGTCGGCAATCGATCGAACATGTCGATTTCAACCGTAAGGTTCTTTTGTTTCAGCAAATGATCGACAGCATAAAAACCGGAAGGACCCGACCCGATAATGGCCACGCGAAGAGGATTCATGTCAGTTCCAATAGAACTCATATTTTCACCTAAACAACTGTGGATTAATTTTAATTTTTCAGTATAGAATATAGCTTATTCACAAATTAAGTTAAACTAAAACCTATGGAAAAAATAAAAAGGCTGCCCGGAACGGAACAGCCTTTTGTCAATTTTAACGAAAGTTAATTATATTCTTTCAATAATCAAAGCACTGGCTTCGCCACCGCCGATACAGATCGCGGCCATTCCCGTTTTTTTCTGATGGCGTTTGAGCGCATGAACCAATGTAGTTAAAATACGCGCTCCACTGGCGCCGATCGGATGACCTAAAGCGATAGCTCCGCCTTGTACATTCATTTTATCGGTCGGAATATTAAGCTGTTTAGCTGCAGCTAAATTTACCACAGCAAAAGCTTCATTAATTTCAAAAAGATCGATATCGTCGAGTTTTTTGTCGGCTTTTTTCAGAACTTTACCGATGGCATCGATGGGCGCCGTGGTAAACCATTCCGGTTTACGCGCCGAAGACGCTTGGGCTATGATTTTCACCAATGGTTTGAGTTTGAGCTGATCGGCTTTCTCCCGCGACATGATGACTAATGCGGCCGCGCCGTCATTGATACTGGATGCATTAGCCGCAGTAACGGTTCCATCTTTTTGAAATGCGGGTTTCAGCGTCGGCATCTTTTCAAAATTAGCTTTTTTAGGATTTTCATCTTCAGTAATGATTATATCGCCCTTTTTGTCCTTGATCGTAACGCCGACAATTTCATCACCGAATGCACCGTCTTTTTGGGATTTTAATGCTCTCTCAAAACTCATTTTCGCAAAAGCATCTTGCTCAGTGCGCGGCACATTGCATTCTTTGGCACACAATTCAGCAGCATTGCCCATATGATAATCATTGTACACGTCCCACAAACCGTCTTTGATCATGCTGTCTACCAATTGACCGTGACCCATTCGATAACCGGTACGCGCTTTTTCAAGCAAATACGGCGTATTGGACATACTCTCCATGCCGCCTGCTACAATTACATCCGCATCGCCACACATAATCGCCTGCGCCGCCAGCATCACGGATTTGAGTCCGGAGCCGCAAACTTTATTAATGGTCATACACGTGACCGTTTCCGGCAATCCGGCAAATAGAGCGGCTTGCCTCGCAGGCGCCTGACCTTCGCCCGCTGTCAGTACATTCCCCATGATCACTTCATCGACATCGGTTTTTTGTATTCCGGCGCGTTTTATAGCCTCTTCAACGACGAGCGCTCCAAGACGCGTGGCATTGATGCTGCTGAGTGAGCCCTGGAACGTACCTA
>JAIBAF010000070.1 GCA_019695335.1 bacterium | reverse complement strand
AATTGATTTGTCAAGTTATTAACCTGATAAATTCTAAGTGATTTATAACGGATTAGCTAGTCGGATAGCTTCAACATCGGTATCAGTGAACGTGGCAAATGAAAATCGAGGCGTTAGTTTTTCGGAAGGAGAATTCAAACGGTATTTTTCATTCAGTAAATGGATAGCGAGATTCAATTCATCAACGATGTCAATCATGTTGGCATATTTGCTTTGACGACTAATTTTAATTAAAACGACCAATTTATATTTTTCTTTAATTGTCAATCCTTCAGTTGCTGCTTGAATAAATCTATCACTTTGCTGCACAAAAAGATCTTTTAAAGCATTTTGATCTACTTTTTGGGGTATAGTTCTACCGATATTCCAAAAAATAACATTCTCTTTAGTGACACGAATTTGCAGGATGCTCTCCTCTGAGATCCGTATTTCACTCTTCTCCCCTTCTGCTTCAGGGATACTGATTTCTAAAGTTTGTGGCAAGCGAAATGCCGTCGTCAGCATAAAAAAAGTGAGTAGCAAAAATGCAACATCCACCATGGGCGTCATGTCCAGCCGAATACCAACTCGCTTGATGCGTCTTTTGGATTTTCCGCGTGATTTTTGTGAAACGATTTCTGCCATTATTTCTCTAAATTTGTTGCGAAATTAACAGATGCAATTTTTGCGGTTTGCAAAATCTCCAAGATATCGCTGATGACGTCGTAGTCGGCGTCGCGGTCGGCTTTGACAATCACCTGCATAATTTCTTTTGCTCCGCGTACGGCCATATTTTCGAGCTGTGCTCGGCGAATGAGTTCAGGTAATTCTTGGAGTGTTACCTCTTTTCCGGCTCGTCTCGCGTATTCCAATCCAAAAATTTGCGCACGAACCGTTTGAGCATCCACGTTCATCCAGATAGTTTTGTCTTTAGTCACGGAAAGCGTAATGACATTGGCGCTGGGCAATTTAAGTTCAGAGTGCGAATCCGGCACATTTACCTGCACTTCTTCCGGAGGACGAAACGTAGTCGTCAGCATGAAAAAAGTAAGAAGTAGAAATGCGACATCTACCATCGGAGTCATGTCCAGCTTTATACCAACTCTTTTTTTCTTAATGCGTCCCAAGACTTATTGATCCTTGCTTGTTGTTGACAAGATAGATACCACGCTGTAGCCGGCTTCATCAATCATGTATGTGTAAGCATCCACTTTGTTGACAAAATAATTATAAGCGATAATAGCGACAATAGCTGCGAACAAACCACCGGCAGTATTGATCAAAGCTTCTGATATTCCAAGAGACAACTGAATGGCATCGGGAGCGCCGGATTGAGCAAGAGCTTTGAACGAACGAATCATACCCAGCGTCGTTCCCAGCAGCCCGACCATCGTAGATATTGAGGCGATAGTGGAAATAGCGATCAGGTTACGTTCTAAGAGTGGCACTTCCAACGACATCGCTTCATCCAAAGCACGCCGTGTTTCCGTTAACCGCTTGTCCAGATTCCACTGCATAGTTTGCGCGCGTTGGTAACTTAACAACCCCGATTTAAGGATTTCGGCACATGAACCTTTTTGTTGTTCGCAAATTGTGACGGCTTGATCGATATTATTTTCCATTAATACTTTTTCAACTCTTTTAAGAAACTGCGGTAATGCTTCTTTACCATACGCTTTTCGTAATGAGAATAACCGTTCAAAAATATATGTTACTGCCATAATGGAAAGCATCATTAATACAATCACTAAATATCCGCCGGCATAAATATAGTGAAGTCCGAAAATATCATTTTCCGCTCCAAAAATAAATTCATAGACTCCCCACGATACAGTAAACGCGATGACTAACAAAATAGTCATGAACACCGATTGTTTCATTGCCCGAACCTCCACTTATTCAAAATTAATCAGCTAATAGATGAATATTGTTTCGAATTGGTTTAATAATTTATTCATATTTTAATTTAACAGGATTAATCGCTGGAACCATGTTCAAATCAAGGCAAAGCTTTTGTCCCTTATTGCCGGTTAGAAATGCTGTAAACCCTGCCGCGAGCCCCGGTTTATCCTCACAATGCAAAATAAAAAGCATTCTGCGAAAAGGATAATCACCTCGATAAATATAGCCTTGAATAGGATCAACGGGCTTATCGTAATCATGACGCGCAATTTTAAGAATTTTCAAATTCGGCGCCCTTTTAAGATATTCTGGATTATTATTTAGCCACGACGAACTGACATAACCTATTGCATTTGAATTTGATATTATAAAATCCATTATACGATACGCTATAAACGCTGTTGAATCGGGAGGCAATTCTATCGCTGCAGGAGCTAATTGCCAATCGTGACCAAATTCCTGCCTTAATAAAGCATAATTTCCAGACTCATCCCCATCCGTTACAATCAAAATTGGTTGACGGAAAGGAATGTTGATATCGTTCCACCCCAGCGTGCGTCCGGCCAAGATTGATTCAATTTGCGATTTATAAAGATTGACAACTGGATTATCGCGATGCACTAAAAAAGCCAATCCGTCTAATGCAAATTTTTGAGAAAAAACTTTCTTGCCTCTGGAAATCGCATAGGCTGTTTCTGAAGAATCCATTTCGCGCGAACTTACAATGCACGTGGTCTTATCTGTCAACAGATCATTGATGGCTGTGGATGTTCCTGAATATCGAAAAGCAAGATGCGCATCGGGATAATCCGCCATGAACGCTTCCCCTTCAATAGCCATTACGTATGCAATAACTTCATCGCAAACCACCGTCATATACCCGCTGGTCGGTGTCATCACATCAGGCTGATTTTTACACCCTAACCAAAAAATCAGGCTAACTATCCAAATCTGTCGCTGAAATATTTTTATAGTAACGCGTAATAACAATTCGATAAATTCCATATAAAATAAAAATAATTCCAAACATGTTTTGAAAAAAAAGAGTCAAAGCAAATGGCTGAAAAAATAAAAGCGCGACTCCTGTAATAATATACAAGCAGCCAAAAATCTGGCGAACTAAGAATGACATATTTTAAGAGTTAGTTGACCGGCGGCGAATTACGTCAAAAAAAATGATTCCGGCCGCAACGGACGCATTCAGTGACTGAAGCTTACCATGCATCGGGATCTTAATTAGAAAATCGCAATGATCATATATAGTTTTACGCATGCCTTTTCCTTCACTTCCAATGATGATTCCTACTCCATCTTTAGGATCAATCTCATAATACATTTTTTCAGCCAAGGCATCAGTTCCGTAAATCCATAAACCTTTTTCTTTTAACCATTCGATGGCTTGCGTCAGGTTGGTGGCTTGTATAATGTGCATATGCATTACCGCTCCTGCTGACGTTTTCATTACAGTAGAATTAACATCCGCTGAACGATGCTTCGGAATAATGATGCCATGAAACCCTGCACATTCAGCACTTCGAATGATGGCTCCCAAGTTGTGGGGATCGGTAATTTCGTCCAAAATGGCAACGAGTGGTTTCTCATGCCGCTGTTCAGCCAGCATTAATATATCGTCCAATTCAGCGTAATGAAAATCGAACGAAACGATTTTCGCAAGAATGCCTTGATGATTCTTGCCAGGTAACGTTGAATCAATTTTTTTCACATCGGTTTCTTTGATATGGATGTCCGATGGTTCAGCCAGGTTACGTATTTCCCGGACGGCTTCTCCGTGTGCATTTTTAGCAATCCAGATTTCTTCAATACTTGCGCCGAATCTCAATGCCTCCACCACGGCACGCCGCCCAAAAATATATTGATTTCCACTCATGATCTGACTTTCTGACTGCTAAATAGTTTTTTGATCGGATAAATCAATTTATCTAGAATCCACAAGATAATGCCGTGCAGCCCGAACGTACGTTCGCTGGCTGTTTGATAGGTTAATACCATTCCGATCAGACCTAAGATCAAATTTGGAAACCACATTGCGAAGAAAGGATTAAGCAATTGCCGATCGGCATAATCTTCGCCCAAAACAAGACAAAAATAGTACGCTATGAAAAAAAACAGGCTGATCCCTCCTGCAATGCCAAGATTGCCGCGCCTTGCTTTTACGCCAATCGGCGCTCCGAGTAAAACAAATATAATACAGGCCATCGGAATGGAATATTTCTTATTCACTTCCACCATAAGCTGATCAATCATACGTTGATAATTGGTCGCAGAAGAAAGGTTGGACGCTAGTTGTTGCGAAGTCATAATTTTTGAGTTTCGGGATGTATCCGGTAAAATGCTGGCGTTAATAGCTTGTAATGAGTCTTTTTTAATCAACCGGCCAATGCTGTTTTTCAAAACGGAAGATGTTACTGAATCTGTTTTAGCAGAATCTTTAACCACACTTCTAAGAAATTGACGAATATCATCGGACAATTCAGCTTTAGTTTTAATGACTGATGACGTGTCATTTAGATTGATACGGACAAACCATTCATTTATTTTTGCAAACACCGAATTTTGAAGAAAAAAATCATTCGCCATCGTTTGAAATTTCTTATCAATCTGAGTAAACATAGCCGGTTCTTGCGATAATGCTGTTGCGGCAAGATCGAGTCTCCGGTCCCGTTCATTCTGATGACGTAACACATCATCCATTAATTGCTGTATATTTTTTTCACGGTCATTATGAAAAGTTTCATCGTTTTTTTTAAGAGTCAGGTTTTCAACTGGAATATTGACACGATGAACGGCAAAATGGATAGTCTGGTACGCTTCCATCTTGCGAAAATTCATTTCATGAATTTCGCCGTTTTCTAGCGTAACAATCATTGCTTCGCTCGATTCATCAATTTCAATTTTTCCTTTTTCAGCCACAATGGTTCGCCAAACATTATGTTGAGATTTATCGACGATCGTGACGCCATAAATGCCAGACCCAAGTTCATCTTTATTTTCAACGATCATGCTGAAATTTTCAAGATCTTCCAGAAACACACCCGGTTCGATGGATAATGTCGGTCTCTTGTTCTGAATATTTTTTTTCAGTACACGGGCTTTATGATTGGCCACCGGAAGCACTTTGTCATTGAATTCAACCAATGCAATTGCAAGCATTACGGACGCTAACAATACTGGCATGATAAGACTGTAAAAACTGATACCGCCTGCTTTGATCGCGGTGACTTCATTATCCGATGACATTCGGCCGAACGCCATGATGGTAGCTACTAATACCGACATTGGAACTACCAGCACCATAATCCATGCGAGGTTATAAATAATATATTCCAGTATTATCTGTATGCTTATACCTTTACCAATGATGTACCGCATCGCTTGCAGGACAAAATTAAGTACAAGCATCGATGTGATAAGTGCCAACGCAAAGAAAAAAGGGCCGATGTGTTCGCGAAGAATATAACGGGCTAAAAGAAACATGCGGGCCTGTCAGGAGGGGTCGGAACTATTGATTTTTTGATTTGAGAAGACCAATTTGATCGCGCAGTTTAGCTGCCAATTCGTAATTTTCAGCTTCGATAGCTTTTTGTAATTCCGATTCTAATTTCTCAAGCTTGGTTTTGCCACCGGTAGTGACTTGGTCTACTTCTTCTACCGAGCGATTCGTCCGTACATAATTTCCGGATTGCGTGTCGATTTCAAGACTTGCCGTATTCATTACCTCATCATGCACATAGATCGGAGCGCCTACACGAATGGCTATCGCGATCGCATCGGACGGGCGTGCATCGATCACCTGATCACCCATACTGTTACTGCTCAAATGAATGGAAGCAAAAAAAGTATTTTTATTAAGCTCGGTGATCACAACTTTTTTGACTTCGGTATCAAGCGCTTCAAGGAACTGAACGGCAAGATCATGCGTGAAAGGTCTGAAAGGTTTGATTCCTTGAAGCTCGAGCGCTATAGCATGAGCTTCTGGTGCACCGATGACAACCGGAAGAACACGATTGCGATCAGCATTTAACTCAACAAGCTGAAGGATGTAACCATTGCTTTGCTCGTCTTCAATGATCCATTTAATTTCAACCTGTATTTCCATACCTGTCTTTCTACTTTCCTTACCCGATATTAATAAAACTTAAAGTAAAATCAAATTAAAACTTTTTCTAGTCGCCGAATTACGCGGTGGGTTTATTTTTTGGAACAAAAATTTTCGGTTTTTTTACCGGAGCAGCGTCTGCAGGCGTTTCAGTTGTCACAGTTGGGTTAGTTTCCTTTTGACCGCCTGGAACAAAAGTTTTGGGAGCTTTTTTTACTTCTTTAGTTTCTTCAGCCGCTGCATTGGTCACTGGTTTGGGTTCCCAGTGGTAGGCATTGCCATTGACGCTCCAGCCAAAGTTCAAATCAACGTTGAAATCTATAAGCTTGCCTTGTCGATCAGTTTTCGGAAAAGATTTCCACGCACCCGGCTGCCAATGAGTAAAAACTCTGATGCCTTGCTCCTGACCCGTACTCACTTCATCGATGAAACGAAACCGCGCCATGCACAGTTGTCCGTTGCGTATTAGTTCACCGTAAAACCATTGCCGTTCATATAAAGGGTTGCGAAGCGATCCATCGGTATCAGTTATCCATAAAAAACCATTCCCATGTTCGAATTCAAACACTAATTTCTTTTGATTGGTCAACCCCTCCACCAAAGCATCCAGAACATTCTTAAATTCAAGCCAAGCGCCCAATCCATTGGTTGCAGCATTGAAAAAAGTATAACGTTTGATTGTACCTTTTTGATCATTGATAATTTGCTTTTCCCATATTTCAGCAGACATAAATCCTCACTTATTCCATATTGTAAAACGTAATCTCGGGAATCTCCCCTATCAAACCGTAATAAAAGCAATAACTCAAATATTCTTTTAATCCTTCAATTTCATCTTTTCCAAATTCATATCGAATGTTTTCAGTCAGATATTTTTCATAAAATTCAGTGCTTAACCCCGATACACTAGCTTGCTGATAAATATCGGAAATTTCTTTGATATGTGCCAACCCTAAATCGCGTGAATCAATCAGGGTTTTGATGTCCGTTGGATGTAAACGATCCGGCACACCGGCCCAAAAAGAATAAACAAACGGTAAGCCATCGGTAAGATCGTTCCATTCTTCTCCCAAGTCTAACCGGTTATCGGCCGCATTATAATAATGTAAAGCTTTATCGCCGATCACCAGTGCCGCATCCGCTTTGGATAACATATGCGATAAATCAGGCTCCATTTCGATCAATTCCGGTTGAATATCGAATTTTTCGCCTAAAATAATACGCAACAACGCCACTGATGTGCGGCTGCTGCTGTCTACCGCAACCGTACGAATCTGTTCAAGTCCACGATTAAAAAAAAGTTCAACACTTCGAACTTCACCGCGGGAAATTACAGCAATGGACGGAACAATAAAAAGTGAAATGGTTTCTCTGATTCGGGAATACTCAATTGAAGGAATAAGAGCGAGGTCAACGGTACGACCGGCCAATTGTTTTGCACATTCGGAGGGGATGTCGTAACGAATGTCGAAGCGGTGAGGCAGACGTCCGTTTTCCAACCCGTATACTATGGGTTTGGTATTTAAATAAGAAACTGCACTGATTTTGATCGTTGCTAGTTGATCCGACGGCATGAAGCCTAACTTTCGTCGTTTTCGTCCTCGTCTTCGGATTCGTCTCCTTCTTCACCTACATCCGCATCTTCTTCCAAAGCCATCTCCGGCAATTCAATATCTTTAACAACTTCCAGCGCTGCGTTCAATTGTTCTTTCGGAACAAGAACTTTAACTGCCGACAAGTCGCCTACCCACACAACATTCATGTGATCTTTTTGCGATAAGACAGTACTCTCAATGCCTGCAGCGGCGAGGAGATCGCAGATCATATCAGCCTGATGTTCATAATCGACCGTCCTGACGACGGCCCAACCTTCGATCAGTTCACTCATGCCAATTTCCCGGATAATTATTTTGAGCCTAAATTTTTTAACCAGTATTCGGCTGATTCTCTCCAACGACGGCTGGTCTTGGAATTATTATAATATTTAATGGCTTCAGTATTATTGCCCGACTTACGATACGCATCAGCCAATTCAAAATTCAACGCCGCCGTTGTTTCGGCATCGCGAGATACTTCAATACCTTTCAAGCCATTTTTGACGGCGGAGTCAAAATCGCCAGTTATATTGTAAGCACTTACCAATTCCAAGTAAGCTTTAGCATTATTGGCATCTTTAGCCAAGGCATCCTGAAATACCGGAATAGATTCTTTCAGTTGACCCAAACCGTCTTTCATCGCTTTGCCTTTGAGGTAAATAACTTCGTCATCATTCGGATTATCTTTCAGATAAGCGTCCATGGTCTCAATGGCTTTCTTGAATTCTTTGGTATCAACATACAAAGTGGCTTTATATTTAATCGCTGTAGTGACAATTTCCTTCTCACCATTTGGCATATTGATCGCTTTATCGTAATTAGTGACAGCGCTTTGAAAGTCGCCGAGTTTACGATATGCTAAACCTAAGTTCGCATATGCTTTTTGGTAATTAGGATCTAACTTAACGGCTTCTTGAAATTCGCGCACGGCCGCGGCATAATCGCCTTGTTTGAAATAATCGTTTCCGGCTTTGAAACGTGCTTTGGCACCTTTCTGGGCGCCCATCGCATTCATTTTTTCCTGGTTCTGCCGTTCGATCTCTTCTTTTTGTTTTTTCCAGGCTTCTAATTTACGTTGATATTCTTCATCAGCATTATCCTGCGCAATAACGCTCATGCTGAAAACGGCCATCAATAAAAACGTGATGAAATACATTAATTTGGTTTTCATTACGTACACCTCCGACTGTGTTTATAATGATTGAGTGTTTTATTTTTTAGACAAAAACTTAAAGATGAGAACGCGTGCCGGTTGAATTAGGAAAGATACCTTTAAATAACGTGCCGAAGGCGGGATTTGAACCCGCACGCCTCGCGGCGCCACCCCCTCAAGATGGTGTGTCTGCCAATTTCACCACTTCGGCAAGATGTTACGATTAACTGATGTACGCTGATAACGTATCTAATTTTTGAAAAAATTTCAATAAAAAATTTATCGCAACATCCAAAAAACTATTCCTGAGCCGGTAATGTTGGCGCACCGCCTTGTTGCTCAAGTTCCTTTTCAATAATGCCTTGATCGGCTCCCGTATCGCGTAAACCTTTCACATTGAGTCCGATACTCAACAACGCAAACAAAATAGCCAATACGACCGTAGCTTTGGTTAACGTATCCGCCGCCTGACGTCCGCTCAGAAACGCCGTCGAACCGCCGCCGCCGAAAGTACCCGCGAGTCCACCGCCTTTGCTCGATTGCATTAAAATCGCAACTACCAACAATACGCTGACGATGATATGAATGACAACTAAAAAAACAAACATCCTGATAACTCCTTAAATAGTAAAATATATAAATGAAATTCTAACTTAAATTTTCAGCGCTTCGAATAATTGCAATGAACTGCTCTGCATCCAAACTGGCTCCACCAACCAAAGCTCCATCGATATTTGCACACGCCAACAATGACTGTGCATTTTCCGGTTTCACGCTACCACCATATAGAATTACTGTTGCATCGGCAAG
The DNA here is from genome assembly GCA_019695335.1 of bacterium. NCBI lineage: Bacteria > bacterium. Next base: position 8,980 of record JAIBAF010000070.1, on the reverse strand, counting down.
CGTCTGTCCGTAATGATTAACAATCATCGAACGAATATGTTTATGAACTTCTTCGGCTTCCTGTGCTGTAGCGTTTTTGCCGGTACCAATCGCCCATACGGGTTCATACGCAATAACCACTTTTCCAAACTCCGTCGCATCCATTGATTTAAAAGCTCCAGTAAACTGGTGAGAAATGACATTAACCGTTTCCCCTTTCTCTCGTTGTTCGAGAGTTTCGCCGATGCATACAATCGGTCGAAGTCCTTCGGCAATGGCAAATTTTAGCTTCTGATTGACGGATTCGTCCGTTTCATGAAAATATTGACGCCGTTCGGAGTGGCCTATGATTACCCATTCGCATCCGGCATCCTTGATCATCGGTGCAGAAATCTCGCCGGTAAAAGCGCCGAATTTCTGCAAGTACATATTTTGCGCGCCAACAGTAATTTTTGAATCTTTCAAAATATCTCTTACTGAAGCAATATCGATAAACGGTGGACAAACGGCTACATCGGTTTTACGGATGTCCGTTAATTTGATCTTCAACGCCTTTGCCAATTGCATCGCTTCCTGAGGCGTTTTATACATTTTCCAATTTCCGGCAATCAGCTTCCTCCGTATTTCAGGCATTGGCCAACGCCTCCAATCCAGGCAGAACTTTTCCTTCGAGAAATTCCAAGGAAGCGCCGCCTCCGGTTGACACGTGGCTTACCTGCTTTTCGTACCCGAATTCTGAAATAGCTGCCGCTGAATCACCGCCACCAACAATCGTTGAAGCGCCTTTTTGCGTCGCTTTAACCAAAGCATCGGCAACCGCTTTGGTGCCTTTGGCAAAATTCGGCATTTCAAATACGCCCATTGGGCCATTCCACACGATCGTCTGTGCGTTTAAAATTTCATTCGTAAATAAGTCAATCGTCTTCGGGCCGATATCCACGCCCATCCAATCCGCCGGAATTGCATTCATGGTGACAGACTGATGCTCGGCCTCGTTTTTAAATTCTTTAGCAACCACTGCATCAACCGGCAGCATTAATTTAGCTTTTCCTGTTTTCGTCTTATCCAAAATCGCTTTGGCTAAATCGGCCTTCTCAGCTTCGAAAAGCGACTTACCGATTTCCTGTCCCATGACTTTGGCAAACGTAAAAGCCATTCCGCCACCGATAATGATCGTATCGACTTTCTTAAGCAGATTTTCGATCACGTCGATTTTACCGGAAATTTTTGCACCGCCGATAATTGCAACAAATGGGCGCTTGGGATTTTCCAATTTCGCGCCAAGATAATTGATTTCTTTTTCCATCAAGTATCCGGCAACATTTTGCTTAAAATATTGGGTCACTCCTTCGGTCGATGCGTGCGCGCGATGAGCCGTCCCAAAAGCATCATTAACGTAAACATCGCCCAATTTTGCAAGCTTCTGCGCAAATGCCGGGTCGTTAGCTTCTTCTTCATTGTAGAATCGTAAATTTTCAAGCAACATTGCTTCGCCGTTTTTCAACAAAGCCGATTGTTTTTCGACCATTTCACCGACGCAATCTTCGGCCATCTGCACCGGCTTGCCGAGCAGCTCGGATAATTTCGCCGCGCATGGTTTCAGACTCATCGATGGATTTTTTTTGCCTTTGGGTCTGCCCAAATGGCTCATAATGACCAACCGTCCGCCGTCATTCAGAATTTTTTTGATCGTAGGCAACGACTCGCGAATGCGCGTGTCGTCGGTAATATGGAGTTGGTCATCCAGTGGAACATTGAAATCTACGCGCAAGAGCACACGTTGGCCCTGCACGCTTACCTGATCAATCGTTAATTTTTTCATAAAACGTCACGTCCTGTTATTTAGCCATCTTCAGCAACAGGTCGACGACGCGATTCGAATAGCCCCATTCATTATCGTACCATGAAACGATTTTGAAAAAACGTTTTTCACCTTTGAGGTTATTTTCAAGGGTCGCGAGCGAGTCGTAAATAGATGAACGTTCATCGTGAATAAAATCCGTTGAAACGACTTCTTCGTTGCAATAACCGAGAATTCCCTTCAGATAGCTCTCGGAAGCTTTTTTCATCAATGCATCGATTTCTTCGATCGATGTTTCTTTGTTGGAGCGAAATGTGAGATCGACAACCGATACGTTGGCCGTCGGTACACGGAAAGACATTCCGGTTAATTTTCCTTTTACCGCGGGAATGACTTCTCCGGCAGCTTTAGCAGCTCCGGTAGATGAAGGAATGATATTGATCGCTGCCGCACGGCCTCCGCGCCAGTCCTTTTTGGACGGCCCGTCAACCGTTTTTTGAGTGGCTGTATAGGAATGGATGGTTGTCATGAGACCCGTTTCAATGCCGATACCTTCTTTCATCAGAACGTGAACGACGGGTACAAGACAATTGGTGGTACAGGATGCATTGGATACGATATGATGTTTCGAAGCGTCATACTCGTTATCGTTGACGCCCATCACGATCGTTTTTACTTCCCCTTTTCCCGGAGCAGAAATAATGACCTTTTTGGCGCCGGCATCAAGATGGCCTTTGGCCTTATCTGAACTTGTGAAAAGCCCTGTCGATTCAATGACATAATCGACACCGAGCTCTTTCCATGGCAATTGTGCCGGCTCTTTCGTTGCCGGTACACAACGAATTTTGTGGCCATTGGCAATGATGATGTCGTCTGTTTCAACAGACGGATTGCTTTTGGCTGTACTTAATTGTCCTTTAAATTTTCCGTGAATAGAATCATACTTTAATTGATACGCAAAATAATGAGCGTCCGTACTCACATCTACAACGGCCACTACATCAATCTCTTTACCTAAAACCCCTCTGTCAACCATGGCGTTGAACGCCAACCGCCCGATACGACCGAATCCGTTTATTCCAACTTTAATCGCCATAACCAATTCTCCCCTTAATAAATCCAAATACTTGGTTTGTTTGAAAGGCGGCCTAATTTAGCGTTTGCGCACTATAAAGTCAATCCTAATTTCCTCCGTTTTTTCCTTATAAATTCATATTTTACTTCGTCGTCATGGTAAAGACACCATCCCAACCGGCTTCCGGCGGATTCTGTTTAAACTGCTCGCATCGCTCAAGATATACTTCCGAAGGTCCGTCATCCGCTTTGGCATGAAGAGCAGCTTTGAAATACAAAATCGCTTCATCCCACCGTTGTTGCCGATAGGCCATCAAACCTTGGTTGTAAGAATCCAAAACTTTTTTCATTGTACTTGAAATTCCAGTCGATGTACGTGCCAAAGCTTCAAACACTTTCACCGGCTTCTCTTTACCTTTGACACGGATCAGATCTAATTCACGTGTAATAATATCGTCTTTAACCAATTCCTGCGTCCACTCACTGAGCATGATGTAAGAACCGTATTCTTTATTGGCACCTTCTAAACGTGATGCAAGATTCACATTGTCACCCATAACGGTATAATCAAACACGCTTTCAGATCCCATGTTGCCCAAAACCACTTGCCCGCTATTGATACCTGCGCGCGCGCGTAATTCAGGCCGTCCTTCTTTCTTCCATTTAACGCGCATTTCGACCAGCTTTTCCTGCATTTCCAAAGCAGCGTGACAAGCTTTAAGGGCGTGCAGGTCATCGTGCAATGGCGCACCAAATTCCGCCATGATCGCATCGCCTTCATATTTATCAATGATGCCGTCATATTTGGAAATAATATTAGTCATCGCCGTTAAATATTCATTGAGCAATGCAACCAGTTCAACCGGCGTTAATTTTTCAGAAATCGTAGTAAAACCGGCCACATCCGAAAATAAAATACTCAAAAACCGAACTTCGCCACCAAGTTTCAACAAACCAGGATTCTCGATTAATTGTTCCACAACTTTTTCAGGCAAATAACGGCCAAACGCATTTCGAATGGTTGCTTTTTCTTTGCGTTCACCGATATATTGGAAAAGAACGTTGCCAACATACGTAAACCCTATGGCCATTATCGGCGTTACAATCTGCATGTGAAGATTATGGAAGACAAATAAATAAAATGCGGTACCAATAACGATCGCGACAATCAAAATAAAAATAGGCAAAGCTAATAATGGCTTCTGCAAACGACTAACCAGAATGAATACCAAAAACGACGTTAGAGTGACGATAAGAACGCGCACCCAATCTGATTGCACTGTGACATAATCATCGTTAAGCATCGTATAGATGGCATTGGCGTGGATTTCAACCCCTGGCATCAGCGTTTCAAGTTTCTGACCTTCTATGTTTCGTGATTCACTCAACGGCACGGCAAAAATATCGTGCAATTCCTCCATTGTTGCGCCTAATAGAACGATTTTGTCTTTAAAAAAACCAGAATGCAAAAGTCCCGGAGGAATACCTAAATCTGGATCACCCGGATTGTCAAATGTATCCAAGTCATATTCGGGCTTCAAATCAAAAGTCGAATTATCAACGGTGACATCGAATGATTTGTATGGAAAAGTATTGATCGGACCTTGAAAATTAATCAGGAAAGAAAACGATTTATATTTACGAACAATTTTATCACCGAATTTAAAATACGCTTCATTGTTTTCAAATACAGCGTCTTTTGGCAAATCATAATATTTCCTGAGCACTTCAATGCCAAATGAATAATAGGTGTCCATTTGTACTTCATTACCAATTTTTTCTTCAAGCAGATACTGCCGCCAGATGCCATCGATGTCATTAGTCACGCCAACCAAACCCCATGCGGCCCCGCCATCGATCAGTTTCTCCAGCGGATGAACGGCCTGATCATATTGCCCGCGTCCACCTCCGACTTCTGCTTTGACAACTTTTCCGGCCAGCACAACATTACCCGCTTCATTGATTGCTTTAGCAAAATCATCGTCGTTAGCGGGGCTGTAACTGTCCGGTGCATCAAACACAACGTCTATACCCACCACTTTTGCACCAGCCTCTTTCATATTGCGAACAAACTGTGCGTAATACGAACGCGGCCATGGCCATACAGACGGAAGCGACTCTCCGGATTGATCATTAATCGCAACAATAATAATCGGTGATTCTTCCGGCGATAATTTTTTATATTCGTATACATACTGATACTTAAAATTAAATCGTTGATCCAAAGTTTTGAGTTCCATTGTCTCAATGGCTTTGACATTCACCAAAAAACTTCCCAACCATACTGCCAGCAGCGTTATAAATATCCCAGACAGGGTTTTATTTTTAAACCCAGCGAAGTAAATTCCGAGAATTGCTGCAATCAATGACAACGTAGTCAAACCGATATTTACAAGGTAGAAAACAACCAACGAATCCCCGATGTCCGGCAATAGCTTCAACACCAGATTTGGAATAAAAACAAGCAACGCAACAACTAAACAAGCAAAGGCCGCTTTATTTTCTTTCAAAGCTCTAAAGAAATTTCCTCCAGCCATGTCCGCCTCACAGATTTAAATAAGTATTTGAATGCGAATTAAAAATAAAACCTAACTTGAAGAATTTCAAGTTAGGTTTTATTCGAAATGCTTATGAAAGTCGATTAGAACACAAATTCATACCGAGCAGTAAATACGCGGTTTGTTTTCTTTGACGAACCGGTTTGAACGCCGTTGGTATCGTATTGAGGTACTTTGATACCTGAAGTCAGATTCAAATCCAGATAAAATGTATGTTTTTTCATGAAATTGAATCGTTGTCCCAACGTTAAGGTCGTCAAACTGGTTTTATCGCCTGCAAATTTAAATGATGTAAAACTAATTCCGCCATATGCATTTAATTTCATATCGTCTTTATTCAACAGGCCGTAATCGCCGTTTGCGCCAAACGTCGAAGCATCTGTTTTGGAATCAGAAACGCCACTGGTATCCAATGACTGCGTTGTGCCGTTAGACACTGAAAAATTAACGCTGGTACGTAACGGGAAATTCCAATCTGTCGAAACAGACAGACCGAAACTATTATTCTTTGCGTTGCCCGTCGGAACGTAGTTGATCGTATCCAGTTCTTGCGTTTTGTCATCTTTTTTGCTGTTGGAGAACGTCAACGTTGCGTTATGCCGCATGTCAGCCGCATTAAATCCGTATGAAGTACTGACCGAGAAAACTTTGGTTACGTTTTCTTCAGGACGTGCATTGTTATCTAATTCTTCCGTCAGTTTAGTCCCGCTATAAGCAAAATTATTATCGCGTTTAATATTGTTAATGCCTAAGGTCAATGAAGGAAGCTTCGGTAAGAACAAAGAGACATTGAAGCCAAGGTTGCTGGTTTCCAATGTATTCGAATTTGTTTTGGCAAGGTTATTCTCGCTGGTTGCATACGAACCTGTCACAAAAATACGATTTTGCCATAGACGAACACGATCAGAAATTTCAAACGTCGCCATATCGCGCGCAATAGGCGTCGCTAATGATTGGAAATAGGCTCCATTCGAACGATAGCGGGCATTGAAATTATTATTGAACGCATTCACCGATCCGCCGATAGTGTAAGCAAACAAATTTTTGTCGACTTTACCATTTCCAGGAATAGCTAAGTTCTGATTGACGGTAATAAATTTATCCAATAGATCGATATCATCCTGGCTGATATCCATGCCGGCATCCTGAAATACCGTCGCATCAGCCGATCCACCGGTTATATCTTCATTAGTTATACTCGTTGCAATGCTGGCATCGAATGTAAAACGTTTATTGAATAAGTTCATTTTGAAATCAGCGCCGGCTACAAGATTGTCTTTCGGAGCAATACCATTGTATCCCAGAGCCATATAAGGATTATACTTAAGCGAACTCTGTTCGTCCTTAACTTTGGTAGCACTTAAACCTATTTGGAATGCTTGGGGTCCAATGCTAAAACGGCCGCCCAATAAATTTCTTTTGAAAGTGCCCGTAAATGTTCGATCCGAACCAATGCTCTCTCCGCTCTGTAGATACTCGGCAATGGCATCGGCATCGGTTCCCAAAGCTCTGATTGAGTCCAACTTATTTTCATCAGCCTTTGAAACGACTTTGCGGTTTAATTCACCTTGAACAAATTGAAAATTAAAAATACCGAGATAAAGTCCCGCACTGATGCCTCGAACACGCGTTCCATACAATGTCACTGGGCTGAATGTCGGATAACTGTCGCCGTAATCAAGCATTAAAATATTGTTAAGATTGGCGCTGATCAAATAACGGTTTAGCGGCTGATTCTTTCTAAAGTTATCTTCAGAATCAAAATCCAGTGTTGCGCCTAATTTGAACCAGTTTTTTTCATAGGACAATTCACCGCCAACACGTTTGTATGTTGTTTCCACGCCAAGGTTGTTTTGGCCTTTGTATTCCGTACGGAAATTCGCTCTGAATTTTCCTTCTTCGTCAAAGGACGATTCATCGGAACCACCGGAGGCTGCTCCACCGGATGTCACGGATGAAGTAAATCCTTTGCCCGAAAACACATCTTCCGCTTCGTCTTTATTGACCGTAAAAAGCCACTCAGCTAAATTGACGATATTATCCGAACTGACTGCATACCAAAGGCGTACTGTGTGATCGCCCGGAGCCATACCTTTAGCCGAAAAACTTACCAGTTCAGCCGTAACGTCTGCTTTTTTTGTAATATCCTCGCCATCAAGCGTCAATCGGAGATTCTGTAATTCAATGGTGGTTTCTGAAAACAATGAAACTGCAATAAAAAAATCTTCAGGTGCAATGGTAGAATTAGGTTCCGGTGACAATACAACAGCTTCGATACCGGATTCCTGAACAGCAAACTTTTTGGTGATAACGACTTGGAGCGGAGCTAATTCCGCGTTTTGCTCTGGATACGTAATGACATCGCCCGATACGGTTTCAGCGGCAATGTAATATTCCATTACATCACCTTTTTTCATATCCTTCGATGGAATAGTAATGCTGTATTTACCATTGGCTCGAAGGATCATTGGCATTTGAATGTAGGCCGGGTCACCGGGTTTACGGTAATTCACCGTTGCAATTGTAACGGAAGTTGTAAAAGATGTTTCGATATTAATCGGTTCGTTTTCGGGAGAATGAGAAATTGGAAAGTGAAGTACTCGTCCGCCAGCAGACGCGAAGGCCTGTGAAGCCATAACCAGACACATGAAAAAAGGGACGAAGATGTTCTTTCTCACTGAATTCCAGGGTAGCAAATACATAGAACCTCCTCTGAATGGGTATTTTTTTGGGATATATGAAAATTGTTTATACGACGTAAATCACATAATGAATAAAATCCAATACGGGTCGTGTGATTCCACAAGGCTGGAATATTAACAAAAATGAACGGTAAACGATTAAAAACCAATGAACTAATTTAAATGAAAGTGATTCTATTGTCAAGCGATTATTCATTCAATCTAGCCTAAAGAAGTACGCTTGGTATCAGAATTGTACTAAAAAACTACACTGTCAGTTATGATAAAACGCAAAAACCTGATCGTTTATACTATCAGGTTCTTTGGCGGAGAGAGTGAGATTCTCCGCCAGAGGCGGATGCGCCTTGACGCAGAACTCACACCCTACGCATGTTTTCATCAAGCCATTTTCTTCCAATTCCGGTTTTCAGAAACTTCTCCCTCTCACGAGCTTCTTTATTTGTTTTATACTCTTCATGATAGACCAACGCCCACGGTATACCTGACTTTGTAAATGGAGTTTTGCCATGATTATGTTCTTTTAAGCGTTTAGTAATATCATTTGTTGAGCCAGTATAACGTTTCTGAAGTTTGTAACTCCACAGCACGTAAACGTAAAACATAATACACCTTAAAAAGATAAAACCTGATCGTTTATACCATCAGGTTTTTTGGCGGAGAGAGTGAGATTCGAACTCACGGCACGGTTTCCCGTACACACGCTCTCCAGGCGTGCCAGTTAAACCACTCCTGCACCTCTCCTAAACTGCTTCTATTTCAACGAACATGTTTTTACAAAAGCGTGGCAAAGATATTGATTTCTAAAATCCTTCGCAAGCAATTTGTCAGCTTTTCATCGTTTTTAATTTCTCTCGAATAACTTCATT
>JAIBAF010000069.1 GCA_019695335.1 bacterium | reverse complement strand
ACATTCCCCATGATCACTTCATCGACATCGGTTTTTTGTATTCCGGCGCGTTTTATAGCCTCTTCAACGACGAGCGCTCCAAGACGCGTGGCATTGATGCTGCTGAGTGAGCCCTGGAACGTACCTATCGGAGTTCTGACCGCACTCACAATGACAACTTCCTTCATGATTACTCCTTTTACAACTACTAATTAATTTCTGTGCAACAAACTCAGCGCAATTTAATCTAGATAACTACTCTCCGCCGCGCTGAATGGATAAATTATTATTTCGTTTAGCATCCGATTCGGTATGCTGATCATAGGCTTCGATAATTTCGCGAACCAGCCGGTGTCTGACAACATCTGTTTTTTCAAAAAAGACAAACGCAATACCTTCGATGCCCATTAAAATTTCTTCGACTTCACGCAAGCCTGACATCATACCGCGCGGCAAATCGCTTTGTGTAATGTCGCCGGTAATGATCGCTTTGGAATTGGCCCCTAGCCGGGTTAAAAACATTTTCATTTGTGTCGGCGTTGTGTTCTGAGCTTCATCTAAAATGACGAATGCATTGTTGAGAGTACGTCCTCTCATATACGCGAGCGGGACGATTTCAATGACACCTTGTTCCATGAAACGTTCAAGTTTATTGGACGGCAACATATCATGTAATGCATCATACAATGGCCGAAGATAGGGATCAATCTTATCCCGCAGATCGCCCGGCAAAAATCCAAGGCTCTCTCCTGTTTCTACTGCCGGTCTTGATAATACAATTCTATCGACTTCTTTATTCTTGAGCGCGGCCATCGCTAACGCCACGGCTAAATACGTTTTTCCGGTCCCTGCAGGACCGATTGCAAATACAATGTCGTTTTGACGTGCTTGTTTTACATACTCTGTTTGACCTTGTGTTTTGGCCTCTATATAATCACGATGCGTAAAAAGAACGACTTCGTCGATGTGTTTATGATGCGAAACGTCGTCGGCTGGTGCTTCTTCCGTTTGACCCGACTTAACTAACCGAATAACCGTTTCAACATCTATGCGGTCTATTTGCGATTTTTTATTGCAAAGAAAAATCAACTCCGTAAAAACTTCCTCGATATTATCCAGTTCATCAACTGTGCCGCTTAACCAAACCGTATCGCCACGAACGACTATTTTTGAAGTGAAACTCTTCTCGATAATTTTCAAATGACTGTCACCGGGACCTAACAAAAGAACCGGATTGACGCCTTTTAACTTGATATTGCGTTCATGAGCTGATTTCAATAATGACTCCTTTTGGATTAAAAAACAAAAAGCTCTCAAACTTAAGCGTTTGAGAGCTTTTTGAATTAAAATTTTAGAAAAACGAACATATTATCATCAACTATTAGTTCTTCGGAACAATCAGGATCGTGTGCGGATAGATACGAGTTGCATCCTCACCGATAATGCTCTTGTTAGCATTATATAGTTTAACCCAATCCGAAGGACTTCCGTATACTTTTTGCGCAATTGATTTCAGATTATCGCCCCGCATGACCCAATATTCATTGGCTTCCTGGGAACGAGGAATCAGAAACGATTGTCTCGGGAAGATCAGATCCGGATTACGAATTTGATCACGATTCGCCGAATAAATCTTCATCCATTGGAAAGGATCGGCATAGACGTCTTTCTTGGAAGAAATTCTCCAGAGATAATCACCATCAATTACAACATACGTATCGTGTTTCGGTTTCGGCGGCATATAATTTTTACCGCGTTGAATTAACTGATCGCAACGATTGGAAAGATCATTAACCTTATTATAGATCTCGCTCAAGGCGTAACGGCGATCTTTGCGATTCGCGTCCACTTCGGCTTTCAAAGCCGCAAGTTCATCTTGAGTAGTTTTCTGGCTTAATGCTTCATCGCTCATCTTCGCATAATCATTAATACGGGCTTCAAGCGCAGACAGTTTGGCTTTCATTTCATCGACGCCAGCTTGATCCGTACCGATGGCGGCATAGATTTCTTTCCAAATATCGGCGGTTTCTTGATCAACTTTCGTGCCTTCATCTTTAAGGCCAGTAATAGCCTGATTCAAGCTGTCGATTTGTTTTTGCAAAACAGTTTGTTGTTGCCCGAGACCGTTCATCTCGTTTTGCCAATCTTCCTTCTTCATCTTCACTTCCTGAGCCGATACAGCGCCAGCGAAGATCAAGAGCGAGAGGCACATCAGACATACTTTGGATAATTTCATGGATATCTCCTCTTAATGATTTCGTTTATTGACCGGCGCCTTGATTGGCTTTTTCAATTTCTTCCAAGCGTTTCAAAACTGCTTCTTTTTCTTTTTTGGCTTGATCAAGTTTTTGTTTCTTCTGCTGAACTTCTTGCTCGACTTTCTTTTTTTCGTTGGTCAGTTCAGACACTTTATTTTGCATCGATTTGACTTTAGCACGACGTTCGTCAAGCTGTTGTAACTCTTCTTTGCTGGCGTTGCTTGCACAACTCGCCAACCCAAAGAGCATCAACGATCCAGCCAGTAATAACACCCTTCTGGTTACTGCCTTCATGATACCTCCTTTAGTGTGTAATTCCAGTTTATTATGTAAAATTTTATAGGTCGTTTAAGATAGGGAAATATGAAACTTAGCTTAATTTAAATATTAATCTTGGTTTTGCTGTGATATTAATCACACTAATTAATCTAACTATTAGAAAAACAAATGTCAACAAAAATCAGGATTTTTTAAGTGTGTGTAAATATTAAACAAATTTCCAGATCAACAGCACCCTCCACCATCATAGAAATACGTGGATTCGGAAACATAAATGTCATTGCGGCGCAGCGCCAAAAGTGCATTCGCAGTTTTATCGCATACCGCTAGAGGTTGGTTATAATACAACACGTGCCCTTTCTGATCGTCGAAATATTCGTTCTGTCCGAAATAAATTGCCGTTCTCCCAGTAAAAACGCAAGGCCCGTCAGCTGGAATGGGATCTTTGATCGCACAGATCTCAACGCTTTCGATAAAAATCGATTGCGCTGTATCGTAATGTTCAGGATCTAAAATCCGGTAAGGCCTTCGTGCACGCACTTCGATCGTGCCAAACCCGATGTCGGTGATTGTTTGGATATAATCGCGCAGCGGCAATGATCCGCTCAGGCATAACGCGCGCAAATTTGCATCTTCACGCAAATGTCCGGGAATTTCATGATCACAGACCGGATCGGAAAGTACCAGCCGTCCATGCGGTTTGAGCACCCTATACATTTCCTTCAACGCAAGTTTGAGATCATCCATTTTAAAGATATTGAATAAGCAATTCTGCGCGGCAATGTCGACGCTTTGTGTAGTCAAAGGCAGATCGAGCGCATTACCCAGACGTAAATCGATAAATTCTGACTTGAACCAAGAATTAAGCCGCTCGGCTTCAATAAAATTTTCTTTACACGCTTGAACCATTTCCGGTACGACATCTATGCCGATTACCCCTCCCGGCTTACGACTGAAGTAAGAAAACTGGAGCAGTTCCATTCCGCCACCGACCCCGACGTACAAAATCGTTGGGGTATTGACCAGATCGCGCGAATTGACCGTGCTGCCGCAGCCGTAATTCATCTCCAACATTTTTTTCGGTATGGATAATCCCGGTAATTGCCATACCGGCGTCGTAGTGCAACACAAGCCTTTGTTCGAATTGAGCGCGGCGTCTTTATACACGTTTTTAGTTTCGTCGAGATAACTCATCGGCAACTCCTGTAGTTCAATGTATAGTTTTTTATGAATTCTAAAAAAATTTATTCGTTCAGACTCCAGTCATACTCGAGATATTCAATCTTTGCTTTCTGATCAATTTTAATATTAGAGTATTGATTAAGAAAATCGATCAACGTGCCGTCTTTTGTAAAATCGTCTTTGAACCAATCGAATATCTTTGAAAGCCTTATGGTTTGAGATGCCAGGCGGTTTTTAGATTGATCCCTAAGAAAACTTTTTACCTGTTCGTCCAATTGCCGGTTTAACGTTGACGGTTCGAAAGCCTCACGCCGCAACACAGGACAAGATCGGGACGCGCAAACAATAGCAAAGTGAATCCTCGGATCGTTAAACTGTTTTCTCAAAATATCATGTTCAATTTGATTAAGCGTGTATGATTTTCCCCCGATACTAATAAAAAGTTTGTCCCACGGTGATTTAAAAAATCCACCGATATCTTTGATACTTTTAACCGGATAGTTTTCAAGCACGAGGCTGACGGTGAATGCATTATACGCGTTGATCCAATACGCTTTTTGCGCGTCTACACTCCAGTTTGGCTGCGGCTGGGTTGCACTGAGTGTCTGCAGGTAATTTTTCAGTGCGGTTCTGTCGAATTCTATGTAATTGATATTGCCTGATGTGGATATATATGTTTTGAGCAATTGATCCCACAGCGCATGCGAGACCTGCGCTGAAATAGTATGCACGCTTAGAAAAATCAAACTGATGAAAAGTTTTCTCATTTGCATCCACTATTAGAAATTAACGATAATCCAATAGGCAGTCGCGCCCAGAAAAGCCGCCAACGGCAGTGTGAGTATCCACGAAAACGCAATGTCACGGACAATGCTCCAGTTAGTCTTGCCAGTGATCATTCCAATCCCAAAGAGCGAGCCGACCGACACGTGCGTCGTCGACACCGGAAGCCCGTGCACACTGGCTGTTGTAACTAATACCGAAGTGACAAGATTGGCGGTAAAACCTTGCCCATCGTTCATCGTAGTGATTTTTTTGCTCATTGTTTCCGCCACTTTGCGTGCGTTCAGCCAGCCACCAAGCACTACCGCAATCGTAATTAACATTATATCGTGATTCAGATTGAGGGTATTGATGAGCAATAATAATCCTGCGATCTTGGGTATGTCGTTGAGGCCGCGTGCAAAACAAACGACGCCGGCCGTAAAAAAATGGGCAAAATCAAGCAGCGTTTGCGCACTGACGCCGATAAATCTACCGATATACTGCTCCCGGCAATTTTCCTGTGAGTCAACTTTTAACGAAAGTTTACCTGATGCTGTTCCATTTATCGTTGTAAAGGCGGCCAGCTGAAATGCAAAAGCCGGATTTTCTTCGCCGATACATGCACAGCTTGTTTTTTCAATGCCCGCTGAAATACGGATTTTTTTAAAAATCAAATAGGCAACCAGGCATATCACAGCTGAAATTAACGGACTCACTATCAGCGGAAGAAAAAAAGTTGATCCAAGTTTCTGGAAATTGAATTCCAATCCCACGGCTACAACACCGCTTCCTGCCAGAGCACCAACGAGACCATGTGTGGTCGAAACGGGCATGCCGATCACAGTAGCTAGCATCACCGTTGCTGCCGCACCGATGGCAACTGCGGCTGCAAATTCCGGCATCGTAACAATACTTTCAGGTACTAAACCTTTGCCTGAAAAATTCCTGACAAGCGATTCCGCAAAAAACAAAGATGCCACTGAACCTAACGCAGTCGTAATTGTCGCCCACCGAATAGCTTTTTTATAATCCGTCGTCCCGCTTCCAAAAAGCGTTGCAACGCCTTTAAAGTTATCGTTCGCGCCATTAGAATAGGCCAGAAAAAAAACGCTCAATAAAATGAGAACCAACATGTGACTTCTTTCTGCTGTGTTGTCTTCGTGAATTATGTAATAACCGAAGCACGTTAAAACGGTTGTTACAATTCTAAAACAGATATCTTATCAGATTTCTTTGTTGTATAATTGAACAAGCTTTCTTGGGTGTATTCCAAAAAAATAGCAACTTTGTACTAATAAATTAGTCAGGGAACGGTTCCATCGGCCGTCTTTTTCGAAACGGCGAACAGATGAAAATACCGGCGCATCGAGCATGACAAGCGGATATTGTCGCTTTAAACGGTGTATCATTTCCACATCTTCCATGACCGGAAAGTCGCTGCGAAAACCGCCTAGTTCTTCAAAAACCGATCTACGGATAAAAAATCCGTGATCGCCAAAAGGCAGTTTGATCAGTCTACAGCGCCACGCCGCATAAAACTCCATATACCGGTAAAAAAAACCTTCATGATCCAGTCGTAACGTAAAAGCGCCTGCATGGGTTTCCTGGTTATCCGCAATATGGTTAACCATCACTTGGAAGGATTCATCGGGCAGAAATGTATCAGCGTGCAGAAAAATCAACCATTCTCCCAGAGCTTTTTGGGCTCCGGTATTCATTTGAACGCCACGCCCTTTTGGTGAAAACGTGATTATAACATTGGAATATCGGCCCGAAAATTCTTTTGCAATTGCAACGGTATTATCTTCACTGCCGCCATCCGATACGATGATTTCAACGTTATTCAGACGACAATGGTTGTTGATCGCTGAACCTATGATCGAAGCTTCATTAAATACCGGAATGATAATTGAAAAAAACGTATCCTGCTTCATTTCAGCCATAATCAAAGCCGTTAATCCTCGTTGCAATATTCCGGGAGCGCTCTACGAATCTATTATGTCAGCCATAAATGGATTAATTAACTAAATGCAACGCGTTAGGTTTGAGAATATTTCACATTTTACGGTTTTTTGGAAACACAATCGCTCTGATTGATATAACCGTCAACCGATGATCATAATAATATGGTAGCTTAACGATATTTAAGGTTGATGATATTCTTGGTATGACAATGGTCACATTCGAACTGCGGATACGTCTCTCCATATTGGATAGAAACATGTTGATTGGATCCGCACTGCC
Organism: bacterium; assembly: GCA_019695335.1. Classification (NCBI taxonomy): domain Bacteria; species bacterium. Next base: position 12,156 of record JAIBAF010000069.1, on the reverse strand, counting down.
TGCACCAATAACGTAATGAAATTTTTTTAACCCAGATCGTGAACAACGATTTAAAAAAATTGATTCGAAAATGCGTAGTAGCGGTTTGCATTGCAAAAACTCCTAAAAATGATGGTCCAATCCGATCAGCCAGCGCCAATCCCATTCACGATTTTTACCATTGGCGTTCGGATCACTCACCCAAACCGGAAATTCTAATTGCAGCGTATAGTTGCCCCACCACGACGGAATCCACACAGGCGTATATTTAAATCCCCATCCTGCATCCATTCGATACAAATCTTTCAGATCTTTTTTCAGTTCTTTGTCGTAATTCCACACCAAACCGCCGTCCGCAAACAAGTAAGTTTCAGATTCTAAAAATGCGTAAAGATTTTTTTCGGTGAATAATTTGAAAGGATTGATAAAATATAAATTAAAATTATTCACCCAGATCCGACGGCCGCTGAAATTAGCATCGTGATATCCCGACATGCTGCCTTCTCCGTCAAAATACACATGGCGTGTACCATCGTTTTGTCGCTGCCAACCCCACGCCGGCAAAGTTCCGCGGGATCGGTAGAATTTATCATTAAACATTTGGCGCGGGGAAGCTCCGGATAAATAAAATTGATCCTGGATCGGTATATTACCCGTACCATAACCGGCAAATATTCGTGATTCCAGTGACAAATAATTTTTCTTAAGAATTAAAGGTACCGAGTACGAAAATTGAATTTTCGAAAAACTCCATTCGGATGCTAGGGTACTCGACTCCAGGTTGATTTGAAAAAATGAGCTCCGATACAATTGAGGTTGACGCGACCATGATATCCATAATGTGTTGACCCATCCTTTATCCCATCCGATGCTGCGAGGCAAATAATCTGAATTGAAAAATCTGCCGAATCTTGACCCGATTTCAATCACATTGATTGGCGGATCATTATAAAAACGGCCGAACAAACGGCGACTTAAAGAAAGTTTCGTTTCCGTTCGTCCTTCCATTCGGTACGTATTGGCATGTAAACGCGTTTGTGAACCCAGCGCATACACAGGCGTAGAGTAACTGAACTCGAAATCCGGTGTTTGACTCGCTGTTCCGGAATATAGCCCCAGCAAAGTCTGATGCTCATCGGTTTCCCATTTTCCTTTAAAACGGTAACCAAGCCGCAATCCGTCAACGGCGTTGTACCAAAGAGATGGCCGGTGTTCGATCATATAGGTGTCAAGAGTCGGAGCGTACGAAACCGGTTTTTGGAAATGCCATTCGAGAGGAACAACACCACTCCGGTTATTCATTCTGAAAATGTCCGGCAATAACTGAGTTGTATCCAAAACAACGTAATCTATGCGGTCACTGAGCTCCAATAATAATTCATACTTTTTTTCAAAAGGAAACCACACCGGACGCCGTTCCAACCCTTCAATATCGGGATCGCTGTTATCTGTAGGAATACGAAAGCCGTTCCATTCGCCGTTTTTCAACTTCACGTAGACATCCAATGGCATCGCGATATTGCCCCGTTTTTCCAAATTGATTTTGATGTCATTGTATTGCCCGGTACTGTCCCTGGTCCATTTTTCAGAATACCCTTCGATGGAATAATCGCAAAACTTAGTCGTACCGACCCAATCTTCGAAAAATCGGTCCAGATCAGCGCCGGTAACCTGTTCAAGGAAAACCTTAAAACCCTGAGTTGAAACGTGATGCAATTTCCAATTCTGAAAGTACTGATGCATCAATGTATCGAATCGTTCACTTCCGAAATAATATCCCAGTGCAAACATGACGATCTCGCCTTTATAATACGCAGAATAAAGATACGACTGATCATCCGTAAATTGGTCCGAAGGCGTCAGTATTTTTTGTTCGAATCCCTGTTTTGCCCACCATTGATAACCAATAAATGTATTGATACGCGCATCCTGTTTGGGAAAATATTTTTGCCGAAAAGGCGAATCGTATTCAATATTCGCAAACCGCCCGAAAAGATGTTCCATTAACCGCGTAGTATAATAAGATGTCATTCCTTCATCGAGCCATGCTTCACGCGTTTCATCATTCGCAAGCGCCGCATAAAACCAATTATGTGCCACTTCATGGGCCGTCACGCTGGCAAGGCTGAAACGCCCACGCCGACCGGTAATAAATACGATTGATGGATATTCCATTCCGCCGTCACCGGCCTGAGCAACTGTAAAATCATCATACGGGTACAATCCGACGTGATCCGACATGTATTGCATCATCGTCGTCGTCCAGGATTTCATTTCCTTCCATTGCTCTTTGACGTCCGGTAAATATAAAAAATGGATTCGCTTTCCCTTCCATTCCGCTTGTTCATATAAATAATCCGGATCGGCACACCATGCAAAATCGTGTACGTTTTCCGCGTGAAATACCCACGTTCGATTCAACGGAAGCAAAGAATTATTTTTGGCCAGTTTTGAAAGACTGGAAAGAATCATCTCCAATTCGTCTTGATCGTGAACAAAATTGGAATCAATCCTTTCTTGCGCCATAACCCGATCTTTAATAGTCAACTCCGGCGATATTTTCATCATCGCCGCAACATCGCCCGCATTTTGCAAATGACCGGTTGCACCGACAACGTATTGCTGCGGTAAAGTAATACTTACGTCGTAAGTGGCAAATTCACCGTAAAATTCTTTACCGAGGTATGGATCCTTGTGCCAACCGCTTTGATCGTACACGCAGAGCTTCGGATACCATTGTGCTAAAGTATAATCGACGCCTTCGCGGTTGTGACGCCCCATCCGTCTGATTAATAATGGAATTTTTACTTCAAAATCCATCGAAAGTGTGGCGGTAGCATTGGGAGGAATCGGCTGTTTCAAAAATATTTTTAATATCGTGTCATCCATTTCGAAATCGAGCGCTTCCCCTTTGCCATTTTTGACATTACTGATCCGTTCGTACCCGAGCAACCGTTCAGGTAAATAGGATACCACGCTTCCGCCGTACATTGCATCGCGTTCTTCCTGAAAAGCTTGCATACGGCTGCCTTTTTGAAACGCATTGACAAATACGTGAAAATACAAACAGTCGAGCGTGTCGGGCGAACGGTTGGTATATACAATTTTTTCACGCCCAAATAAGAAGTGCTGCTCCGTATCGAGTTCGGCATCGATCCAATAATGTACCGATTGTTGCCACGAAGGAAGATGGGATTGAGCCAGCAGATTGACTGAACTCAACACGAGGCTAAAATATATTCTTAACCAGAATCGCAATTAAAGTTTCTAAAAAAGATTTATAACATTATCATTTCAACGTATAAAAAAGTCTTAATAAAAACAAGCTTACGAATTGCTATTGGAATGGACTCTCAGCTATTCAGACTAGCTTGCTGCCCGTTTCTCGTATACGAACGGATCCATTCGCCGGTCATTGCTTAACTTTTTCAATCCGTCCGACAGGTTCTCTTCAAAAATTGCCAACTAACTAAATGGGTGGTTGGCAGTCATAAATATTTCTATTTCCTTTTGCAACCCACCCTATCGGGTAGTTGACGGTTAATCAATAAGTTACAATTTTTATTTCATTACAATTTTTAATCAGATTACTCTAATTTTTGATTCCATAATAAATATACTTCCATTAAAAATATTAAAGCTCTTTTTAGAATCACAATACAAAACAAAGAAAAAAGTTAGGAGAAAATTGAAATGGAAGAGAGACATTCCCTTATTGATCATCCAAACAGCTTTAAGACACAAGGACTTAAAGAATTTGCCGATGATGTTCAAAATTATATCGATAAATCCATTATGCGTAACGGCTCGGAACTGGATACTCTGAAACAGATTGTAACCAGCTATAAAGGACAAAAAGTTGCTCTCGTCACACCGCCAAGCAAATCGGGAAATTATAACTGGAATACGGTCGAAATAATCGATTGGAATGATGTAAAGAACTCAGGCGTAGAAATTTATCAGCAATTTAACGAATCGGATTTTACTACAGATTATATCCCTTTTGCTTACAGAAAAAATGAGGAGGATGAGGAGGAACTATTTTTATGTGAGAAATTGGATACGCCTTCGCCATGGATCCGAGTTTATGGTAATGAAAGCAGTGACACGTGGGTGGGACACTATTTCGGCAACTCTATACGGAACTGTGCCATTATTGCTTCCGACAAGATTTCTGCATGGCAAGGATCGATGTCCAATGAAGAAGCACAGAGAATACTGGACGAACAAAGTGATCAATTAAAAGCACAAATGAACGCCAATATTCAAAACGTGCAAGCTTCCGGCGAATTATCGCCGGTCGAAGGCGTTTCGCTTGAAGACTGGGCACTGGCCAATGCAAAAATTATCAATGGCACCGGGGTCAATGAAATCTTGAAAATTTTGAAAATTGAACAGCCGCAATGGGACCGAATTAATGCGGAATGGAACGCTCGTATGGCACGTGACACTACATTTGCCATTGCCACCGTTTATGGACAGGCTTTTGCCAATGCCGGGCAGGGACAATTCGGTGGAAATGCCAAAACTGCTGCTTCGCGATGACAACAGCGGGCGCTAAAGTTAGCGGCGATGATCCGATTCCTTTTGAAAAATGGATCGAGATCACGGAAGCTCAAAACGCAGCTTCACAACAAGGCATAGACGCCGGTACGGTATTGAAACAATACGGCATGACCATCGGCGACTGGAGCAACGTCAGCGCATGGTGGAGTCAGAAATTCAACGCCAATGCTATGAGCATGTTTGAAGAATATACTCGTTTGTCTGACAAATACAGAGAGAAATTCGCCACCGGTTCGACCAATGCGGACATCGCGTTTTGAGCACGTATAGCCATAGTGCACTTGAATCATCAAAACTACTAATTCGGGTAGCCAGCCGAACTAATTATCATACAAAACTACCCTTTCGGACTGTTTTTGTATCGAAACAAAATCAATCTCATGCGTAAAGTATGCAGCGACCAAATTGCTAGAATTACTATTAATTGATGGAGCAACTTTTATGATTATTAATCGCATGGTGTGGTTTGTGTTTATCATTCTGACAATGGTTATTGGATTGTATCCGTTCATGTATTTTGTATTCGATATGTCAGGCGGTTTCCCTTCGGTGAAACCAGTAGAACTGCTCCAAAATAAGTTATGGATCACCGGATTCTACTTGCACATTTCATTTGGCGGCATTGCATTGCTGGCAGGCTTCAGCCAATTTAGCAAAAGATTAAGGAACTGGAAGTTGACGTTGCACCGTACTTTGGGCAAAATCTATTTAATATCAGTGGCAATAAGTGGAGTTTCAGGATTGTGTATTGCAATGGTTGCCGCGGGTGGTATAATTACAACGTTGGGATTTAGTACTGCAGCAATCATTTGGTTATTCTGCACTCAGAAAGCATACTTCGCCATTCGAAGTGGTGACATAGATAAACATCAACAATGGATGCTCCGCAGTTATTCGATTTGTTGGGCGGCGGTTACATTTCGCATATGGGGTCCGTTGCTTCAATATGGTCTTGGAATGGAGTTTATGGACGCTTACCGAATTATTTCATGGATCGGCTGGGCTCCCAATTTGTTAGTTGCAGAAATTATCATTCGAACTCTAAATGGGAAAAAGATTATTAGGACTGAACGCGTTTTTGAATAAGCAAAATTTTTTATTAGTGTCCGGCGAAAATCTAATCGGTCATTACTAAGTCGTATTTGCCAGCAGATAATCAGTAAGTGCATTTTTTAACATCCAACCGATACCGATTTCCCGTCGGATTGAGAATGTTCGGTAATTATTCATGGCGGATCTCGTTCATGTGGAAACATTTTTTTCGGCAGGTTGTGGCAGAAGTCGATGGATACTGGATCCGCCTTGGTATTAAAGACGTTTGAAAAAAATGAAATTTCGTCTAAGCACCAAATCTTTTCAACATCTGTTTTTCTTGCGCTTTCTTTTTGAAGGAATTCTTTACAGTCAAGGGTTTGCGATTCATCCCCCTAAACACGATCTCGGTATCGGACCTGGAATAGGTGTAATTAATGACCTATCAAAAAATTATATAGCGAATTTTGACATTTCTTATACGCACGGATTTCACTCCGTTTCAATAAACACTAAAATGATAAAAACAGGTAATTTAATAAACTGGGGATTTCAAAGTGAGTTTACAAAGTGGTATTTTCTAAATTTCGGCGGCGGCATCGGCTATATGTTCGGTGATCGACCGGCCCCTATTTATCATCTCTTTACCGGTTTTCCTATTGGTGACGATATTCTGCCGAGATTATTTGAACCATTTCACATCTTATATGCAGAGCCCTACTATCGGCTCAATTTTTTCCATAAGAAAAAATTACATGAATGGGGGTTGATGGTGAAAATTACTACGTATGAGTTTTAAAAACCGATTATTTATGTTTTGCCGAATAATTGTAACGGGCTTCTTTGCTTTCCATGTTCATATCTTTGAGTTTTTTTCTGACTTCGAACCATCCTAACTTGGTAAACCCGTAATCCGATGAATTTAAGATTTTTTTGATTTGCCATGCGCTCAACGACGGGCTTTTGGCAATAACGTCAAATATTTTTTCTTCGACCGTCATTTCATCTGCGCTTTTTGGCACATGCATCAATTCGTCTTCTTCTTCCTCTTCTTTTTCTTCGACGTGTTTAGACGCCGTACCGAGCGACTTGGCTGCAGAAGATGTAGAAGGGGCCGTCACTTCTTTTTCAGGCGCGGCTTTAGGCGTGGAGGTCAGTACGCCTCCGTTTTCCTTGACAAAAGCGTCCACAGCATCTTCGATCGTATCGTAAGCTTTCAAAATATAATGAAACTCGAGTAATTCGAAAACTTCATACACTTCAGGAATCATTCGCACAAGTTTCAAATCGCCGCTATTTTCTTTAATACCTTTGATTTCGCTGATAAAAATACCCCAACCTGCCGAACTGATGTAATCAACATCACCCAGATCGACAATAATGCGATATTGGTTTTTCTTCAATAACGAGGCCAGCGCACGTTCAAGTTCAGAGGATGTCGTCGTGTCGATATAACCGCCAACTTTGATCACGCCGATACTGTCACTAGGCCCTGTGAACTTGATAGTAGTCTGAATGCCTTCCATAGATGCAACTCCTCACTCGCTTTCAGTATTCCAAGGAAAAATGGGATTGATTAAGTTTATGTGGGATAATTGCTTAAACATATATTAATTTTGCCTTAGACGCAAGTTTTTTATTGAAAAGACCGATTTACTTCTGAATTGATCCTATCGCAATACCCATATTTACTGAGTCGGTAATAATTTCCATTTGTCTTTCATTCAAAAAATTTCTATATTTTGCCCGTCTTAATCAAAATTATGACCAATTCACATAGTTGTTACGCAATACGCTTTCTGAGAGGAACTGATGTCTGAACTGCGAAAGGATCCGATTGTAAGCCGTTGGGTGATTATCTCCGAAGAGCGCGGTAAAAGGCCGTCTGATTTTCCTCCGGATGACAAAAAAAGGAAGGGCAATTTATGTCCTTTCTGTGAAGGTCAAGAACACAACACTCCCCGTGAAGTGCTGGCATACCGGCACAACGGCGATGCCAACCAGTCCGGCTGGCTCCTGCGCGTAGTTCCCAACAAATTTCCCGCGCTTCAGATCGAGGGCGAACTCAATCCCCGAGGCGAAGGCATGTTCGATCTGATGAATGGATTGGGTGCACACGAAGTCATTATTGAAACACCGGATCATCAGCGTGATCTTACCGACCTTGATGTTAAAGAGTTTGAACGTATTTTATGGGCGTATCGTGATCGGATACAGGATTTGCAAAAAGATATTCGGTTTAAATACATTTTAATTTTTAAAAATCACGGCTCGGCTGCCGGCGCTACCGTAGAACACACTCATTCGCAATTGATTGCAACGCCGGTCGTTCCCAAAATTGTCATGGAAGAACTTCAGGGTGTTCAGAAACACTACGACCTGAAAGAACGTTGCATTTATTGCGATATGATACGGCAGGAATTGCAAGACCGCAAACGCATCGTTTTAGAAAATGAACATTTCATCACCCTTGCGCCGTTCGCTTCTTGCTTTCCTTTTGAATTATGGATTTTGCCAAAACAACATCAGTCTCATTTTGAAGAAGAATCCAATGAGCGTTATATGCATCTGGCGGAATTATTCAAAGAAACGTTGACTCGGTTGGGTCGGGCACTGGATCATCCACCTTACAATTATGTAATTCATACGTCGCCCATCAACGCAAAAACCGATTCACCGTATCATTGGCATATTGAAATTACTCCCAAATTGACGAAAGTAGCGGGATTTGAATGGGGCAGTGGATTTTATATTAACCCTACGCCGCCGGAACAGGCTGCGGAATATTTACGACAAGTTAAATTAACGGACGTTTAAGAGACGGCAAAACGGAGCGCTGTATGAAAAAAGCGAAAATATTTTTTGTTTCGTCCGAAATCTATCCGTTTGTCAAAGGAGGACGTGGCGGAGAATTTGCCGGCGCCCTGCCGACTTACTTGCAAATGCAAGGCCATGAAGTTCGTGTGATCATGCCGAAATACAGCCTGATCAACGAGCGCAAATATATTATTCGGGATATTATCCGGATGAAAGAAATTCCCGTCCCGATGCATCATGGCGAGATTCCCGTTTCCGTCAAATCCGGATTTCTTCCGGAAAGTAAAACACAGATTTATTTCGCCGATCTCGATAAATACTTTAAACGGGCCGATCTTTACCGTGATCGTCGCACCGGACAATTTTTCAAGGACAATGATGAACGGTTTATTTTCCTGGCTCGCACGGCAATTGAAACGCTTAAAACGCTTGGCTGGCAACCGGACATCGTCCACTGCTGCGGTTGGGCAACCGGTATTTTGCCCTTGATAATACGTCATGAACAGGAAAAGGATAATTTCTTCAAGAAAACAATTATAGTCTATTCGATCAACGATATGGCTGAAACGGGATTATTCGATAAATCGGTTCTGGAAAAAGCCTTGCTACCCAAAGGATTCATCGAGCCTGAAAAATGTTTCTATAAAAACAAATTAAGTTTTCTCAAAACAGGAATGGCTTATTCCGATGCCGTGACCATTCCCTCTACTTTCAAAAAAATCAAATCGTTTACAAAACCAAAAGACGATTTCGAACATATTATTGCCGGTGCAAAAAATCTTTACGACCTCCCGTTCGCCGGCGACCATAATCTTTGGAATCCCGCCAATAACAGCTCGCTCTTTAAGCCTTATTCCACTGAGAAATACGAGCGGCGAAAAGCGAACCGGGAAACTATTTTAGAAAGTAAGCGAATCAATTTTTCACCTGAACAGATGATAGTAGGAATATTGTGTGACAACATTCATTACCAATTCAAAGAAATTGTTAATATTCTAAAAGCTCTCAAAGATATTCCTCTGCAAATTTTACTGGTATCGGATGAAAATCCCAATGCCATTTCGGCTCTTAAAAGCCAAATTGCAAAAAACGATCAGCATACTATCCACACGCTTACAGATCCTGAAGACCAATTCCGTCATGCCTTCTATACTTTGTGCGATGTGTTTTATGCTCCCGTTACGGAAGACTTGCTCGATGTTCATTACTTAAACGGTATTCACTATGGAACTATCCCGCTGGTCTCGAAAGACCGCGAATGCAGCCACGCTTTCGAGGCGATCAAACCCAAATCCAGCGGCGGCGAAGCATTGATTTTTGCCGATGAAAAAGATTTGGTTAAAAAAGTCGAAGAAGCTCTTGAGTTGTATAAAGAACCTGAAAAATGGCAAGCATTAGTGTTCAATGCTATGCGGACGGATGTAAGTTGGAACAACGTCATACCGCACGTAACCAAAATCTATGAAAAAGCTTTTTCACGCTTGAAATAATATTTTCGAATATAGTTTTGGCCAACTTTCGGCGATGAACTCTATCCAAGCATATCAACCGTATCTAAACAACAGGCTGCGTATGAAAAATTTAATCTGGTTATGGTGGATTACGGGAACTGTCTTTGCACAAGACGTATCTTTTGATTATACCATACGTGTTGATGATCCAACTGCTGAAAAATGGCAAGTGACCCTTTCGATGCAGCCGATTCCCGCCGACCAAAGTTTTTATATCCCGGCATGGTCACCCGGAAGTTATCGTATGTGTCATTTCGGAAAATGGGTTGACAGCCTAACGGCCTTTGACGAAAATAATGCACCGCTCAAAGTAGTCCGAAAAGGCTTGGACGAATGGTATATTATGTCCGATTCGAAAACGGCATCTTCACTCATTTCCAAAGTTTCGTATATCACGCATGATATTCCGGAGGATAGCCTGGAGACACTTCCCACAACGCTCAATGAGATGGGTTCTGATTATTTTTTCTTCAACGGGCCAACGATGTTTGGCTATTTCAAAGATCAGAAAACTCAAAAATATCGCGTTAAGTATCAATTGCCGGCCGAGTGGAATGTTTGGTGCGCGTTGGACTCCGTCGGCACCTTTACTTTTGAAGCGGCCAGTTATGATGAATTGATCGATGCTCCTGTTATTGCCGGAGGAAAACGGATTCACCGTTATGATTTCGATGTGAATCAGGCGCGGTATGTCCTGATCGTTAATTCCGAGACACCGGTTGAAATGGATTCGGTTATAGCTATTTCAAAGCCGATCATTGAATACCAAACCCGGTTTTTTGGTGAATCACCTTTTTCTCGCTATATGTTTTTATTTAATTTTTTTACAACCGGCAAACGTTACGGCGCTCTGGAGCACGCCTTTTCATCAGCCTATTACCTCACGCCGCCGATCAATCAAAATCAAATCCGTCCCAGTTTTTACAGCCGTGTTATTGCGCATGAATTTTTTCATCTGTGGAATCCCAAGCGTCTGTTTTCTTCACGGTTATTTCCTTTCCATTATCAGGAACCGATTAAAATTCAAGGCATGTGGTTTGTCGAAGGCATCACGGAATATTATGCCAAACTCACACTGGTACGTGCCGGAATATTACCGCCGTCTTACTTATATCATGAGATGCAGGCCATTGCGCAGGAAAATTTCAAAGACAACCTTGAGGCTTTGAGTTTAAAAGCTTACGAAGTTGGCGTTGCGCCCGTCATTTATACGAAAGGCGCTTTGATCGGATTGTTCTTGGACATTGAATTGCGTGACCGTTCTCAGAATCAGAAATCACTCGACGACGTGGTTCGCTATTGCAACACAACTTTCGCGCATAACAAGAAAGGTTATGACGACCGACAATTGGTACAAGTTATCAAAGATGCTACAGGAATTGATGTGAAAACGTTTTATAAAAAATACATTGCAGGATCGAATGAGTTGCCAAATAAAGATTATTTCAAAAAGGCGGGCTTGTTATACGAAGTTCGTTTTCAACCTTATTTTGGCTGGTATCTCGATATCGACGAAAATGGTCAATTATTTGTGTCCAGTATATCCAGGAATTCAACTGCATCATCACTAAAGTTGCAGAATGGGGATATCATCCGAACCATCAATCGCAAAATCGTCCCGGGCGATACGGATTCCATTCGCTCGTTTTTGTCCAATGTCGATAAATTGAGCGTCGGCGAAACGATACGGATGACGGTTGAACGCGACGGAAAATCAATGGAACTGAAAGGACCGATTTTACCTGGCACAGTACCCGATGTGGTGCTGACTGAAAACCCAAATGCAAATGCGAAGGAAATTGCCATTCGGAACGGCATTTTGGGATCGCAATAGCATAAATTTTATTAACAACTAACTTATATTACGCCATGATGTTTACTGCAAAAATTAAAGTAATGCCCAAACCGGGAGTTTTGGATCCGCAGGGTAAGGCCGTCATGCATTCATTGGAAACCCTCGGTTTCAAAGGCATTGACGATGCACGAATTGGTAAGTTTATCGAGATCAAATTGGACGCGGCTTCCAAAAGTGCTGCGATGGAAACGGCAACGTCGATGTGTCAAAGTCTTCTGGCTAATCAAGTCATTGAGACATTTGAGGTCGAAATTTCCTAAAAAAATATTTTCATATTAGGAAAAAAGCTATATATTAGCGCCGTTTTGAAAAACGGGGTGTAGCGCAGCCCGGTTAGCGCGCTCGGTTCGGGACCGAGAGGTCGGGAGTTCAAATCTCCCCACCCCGACTTTAACC
>JAIBAF010000068.1 GCA_019695335.1 bacterium | reverse complement strand
GTCACTATGCGCACGTTCGACGTCGGTGGTGATAAAATTCCACTCGAAATTCTAAGCTCACGCGGCTACGTTCACGAAGATAATCCTTTCTTAGGATGGCGAGCAATTCGGATCGGCCTTGAATGCCGTGATTTTTTTGAGCCGCAATTGCGGGCGATTTTACGCATCTCAGCCTCGTTTCATGTTGAAATCATGCTACCGATGATTGTTTCGCTTGACGAAATTCGCCTGTCAAAAAAAATCATAGAACAATGCAAAAAGGAATTGAAACAAGAAAAAATTCCGTTCAATGACGCCATTAAAGTTGGAGTGATGGTTGAAACACCGGCAGCGGCGATGATGGCTGATGAATTGGCCAAAGAAGTCGATTTTTTCAGCATCGGCACTAATGATCTCGTGCAATACACGCTTGCAGCCGATCGCGGCAATCCTAAGGTTGCACCTTTGTACAGTTGTTTTCACCCGGCGGTACTTCGCTTAATTCATCATACGATTGAATCCGCTCACAAACATGGTATCCCAGTCGCCATGTGCGGCGAAATGGCCAGTAATCCTTATGCGATTATTCTGCTCCTGGGTATGGGATTGGATGAATTCAGTGCATTACCGCCAATGTTGCCAAAAATTAAAAAACTCATCCGAAGCATCCAATTCAATGAAGCCAAAAAATTTGCCGAAAAAATTCTTATGATGAACAATACTATCGAAATCGAAAAAGCAGTTGCTGAAGAAACGAAGAAAATTTTAGGCGTTACCTGATATTCACTGAAAGAATCAGCCATGGGCAAAGTTCGTGTATTAATTGCCGACGATTCTCCGACGGCGTTGGATATTATTGACACGATTTTGTGCTCCGATCCGGACATCGAAGTTGTCGGCAAAGCGCGCAACGGCCGTGAAGTTATTCAGATGGCCGAAACCTTGCGCCCAGATGTGATTACGCTCGACATTAATATGCCCGTGATGAACGGACTCGATGCGATACGGCATATCATGGCTTATCGGCCAACGCCCATTCTCGTTATTACATCCAGCACTGATGCTAACATCGCTTTTCAATCTCTTTCCGTCGGCGCATTAGAAGTTCTGGAAAAACCGGAACTCGAAGAAAGTTATACTTCGAAAAAATACGAAGAGTTCACACGCAAGATCAAATTGATCGCCCGCGTCAAAGTGGTTACGCACATTTCGGGGCGAACACCGAGAAAAAAAACACCGAGCCGCAAACCTGTTTTGCAAAAAATTATCGGTATCGTTTGTTCAACCGGCGGTCCACGAGCGCTGGCAGCGATATTCGGGCGATTACCCAAAAACCTTTCCGCTCCGATCCTGGTCGTGCAGCATATTTCGGAGGGCTTTACATCCGGCTTGGTGGAGTGGCTGCAGGATGTATCGCCGCTCAAAGTCAAAATTGCAGAAACAGACGAGCCTGTTGAAAAAGGCGTCGTCTATGTCGCGGATTCAGGAAAGCACCTAGCGATTACGCGGGATTATGTGATCGATCTCAGCGACACCGAGCCTTCGAATGGTCAAAAACCTTCCGGCGATATTTTGTTTGAATCAATGGCAAGAAGTTCGGGCGCCAATTCGATCGGGGTCATTTTAACCGGCATGGGCCGGGATGGCGCCGACGGACTGAAAGAGATCCGTAACGCCGGCGGCAAAACAATCGCTCAAAATGAGGCCACCTCGCTCATTTTTGGAATGCCCAAAGCGGCCATTGAATTAGATGCCGCCGAATGGGTACTACCGCTGGATCAAATTGCCGATGAAATTGTGCGCCTCGCAGGCATCGATGAAATTTTTTTTAATGAATAACTATGATCGCTGACTTCGATAAAACTATGTACGATGCGTTCCGCAAAACTATACACGATTTTTGCGGAATTTATCTTGCCGACGACGCCTACGGCGAATTTACGCAAAAGGTGCGCGATCGTATGCTCCAGCTTGGTCTGGACAATGATTATGCCCGTTATCACAACATGCTCGGATCGCGTTCAGATAATGATGAATTGAGAAAATTGGTTGAACTTATTACCAATAATGAAACATACTTTTTCCGCGAACCGTCGCATTTTCGGATTTTGAAAATGCAGCTGATACCGGAAATCCTGAAACACAAACGCGAAAAAAAAATAAAAATCTGGAGCGCCGGCTGTTCGTCGGGTGAAGAAGCCTATTCCATCGCCATCACATTGCATGAAGCGCGACTGATCTATGGCGATTTCGACGCACAGGTGATTGCAACCGATATCGACCGGGCTGCGCTCAGCTACGGACGGAAAGGCCATTATAATAAAAATGCTTTCCGTTCGGTCGATGTATATTATCTCAATTCTTACTTCAGAAATCCCGGAGTTGCGGATAAAACGTATCGCATCATTGACGAACGTATTCGTAAAATGGTTTTATTCGAATATGTCAATCTCTTCCAGGAAGACTATGGCGAATTGATTCGCGATTTTGATATTATTTTCTTCCGAAACGTGTCGATTTATTTTTCAAAAGACAAAATCCGCGAAATTAATAAACGGCTTGCACATACTTTGGCGGAAAATGGTTTTTTATTTGTAAGTTCTTCTGAAACGCTTCATCATAATTTCGGACATCTGAAATTGGTTGAAAAAGACGGCGTTTTTTTATATCAATTAAAGCCGTCGACGCCGGCAACGGACACGCAGCCGATTGCAACTAAAACCATCGAAGCCCTCATCAAGCAACCGGCGCGTAAATTCCAGGCACAAGTATCCGAAGTGCCGATAGAAATCAAGCCCGTTCAATTTGAACAAATATTCAAAATGTTCAAGAACGGTAATTACGATGAAGCCTTGTCGCATTTGGAAGACAATTTACGGCATGCCGGACAAACCATCCCGTTGTTGGCTTTGAAGGCACATATTTTGATTGGTAAAGAATATTTTGACAAAGCTACCGACGTTTGCCGCCAAATGATTGCAACTGATCCGGTAGAAGCCGAAAGTTATTTTTTACTCGGATTAATTCACATGTATCAACACGAACTGGCTCGCGCCGAAGAGCATTTCAGAAAAGCCATTTTTTTGAAAAATGATTTTTCACTGGCCCATTTTCATTTGGCGTCCGTTTTGTGGAATACGGGTTACAAAGACGATGCGCGCCGAGAGTATCGCAACGCCGTTCGTATTCTAGAAAATCGTGCGGATGCCTCGCTTTCATTTATTGCTCTGGCCTATTCGTCGGAGTATCTTATCAATGCCTGTAAACAATATCTGAAATAACCTATGAAATTCGATCGTTCAACCTTCATTCAAAAATTTGTTCTCGAGACGCGGGATAATCTCCAGCGGCTCAATGATTGCGTCCTGCGCCTTGAAAAATCTCCGTCGGATCACGAAGCCTTGGATACAATGTTGCGTACTATTCATACGATCAAAGGTTCGGCCAAAATGCTGAATTTTCAGACTATCAGTACTCTGGCTCATGATTTCGAAGACGCGGCTTATGCTATGAGCAAACGCAAACAGGAATTTTCAAGCGCAGTCATTGATATTTTTCTCCAAACTTTCGATCGCCTCAACTCCCTAGTCGAGGATGTATTAAACGACAAAGAAGCCGGTGCAGACATTTCTGAAATCCAACAAAAATTAATTGCATTAGCGCAGAATCAACCCGTTGACTCGGTCAAAAAAACAATCAAAACCGAAGCCCCGAAAGAACAGGCCAAATCAGCCATCAACAAAGCATCGTTTGTAACCAAATTTGCAGACGAAGCAAAAGAACATGTGCAATCTATCCGGCAGGAATTTGAAACAATTAAAAAAACTCCGGATCATACCGAAGCGCTGCAAGCAGCTCTCCGTGCTGCACATACACTCAAAGGGTCGGCGCGCATGCTCAAATTTGAAACGTTAAGCGCTATCGCATTACGGATTGAAAATATTCTCGCTGCATTTCAGAATAAAAAAATCGCTCTCACACCGTTGATCAAAACTGCTGTCGAAGAGACGCTCAAATTATTAGCAGGGTTATCGGAACAGGTCCGTTCTACCGGCAGCGATCATTTTGCCAATACGGCCGTATTGGATGCTTTGGATAGCGTTGCGCGTAATACCAAAATGGATTCTGAAACATTGGTTCAACTTTTCGCCAATAAAGAGATCAAACCGGCCGCCCTAACTTCAAGCGAAACGGATGATTCCGGAGTTGCCGATCGCCTGGGAGAACGTTTGATACAGGCCGGCTTTTTATCACGCGAACAACTGATTCATGCTAATCAAACCACCGACACGTCCGTTCCACTCGGTGAGCGTCTGATTGCTCTCGGGTATCTTACGCGCGAGCAATTGCATTTAATGCTCAAAGAACAAAAAACATCCCGCGAATTGCTCGGTCACGCCCAGATTACAACAACGGAAGTCGATTTGCCCGCCTCGCCAAAAGAGGACCGTCGTACGGACGTCGATCAAACTATCCGGATCCGCATCGATAAACTTGACGCACTTATTCGTGCAACGGGCGAACTGATCACATCACAAATGCGTAATAGCGATCATTTAAAAAATTTGCGCCAGGCCTACATTACTTTAAAACATTTTATTAAAAAAATCGAAACCGGTTATGTCCCTGCTTATCGCAATGAAAATTTTTCATTAGAACATTCTTCGTTTACGGCGTGGAGCCACGATATCATTGAAGAAGGTATTTTCGCTTTGGTACAAATGGAGGCTTTGTGGAAAGATGGCCGTGAAAATGCCGCCACGCTCGAAACATTGGTTAATGAAGTTCAGCAAAACGTTATGGGTATGCGTATGGTTCCGCTTAGTACCATTTTTGACGCCTACCCTCGTGCCGTTCGTGACCTCGCAAAAAACCTTGGAAAAAAATTACAGTTCAGCCTTAACGGGAGGGAAACTGAGCTCGACAGGAAAATGGTTGAGAAACTCAACGAACCGCTTATTCACCTGATCCGAAATGCCATCGACCATGGTATCGAAACACCTGAAGAACGCTCACAATCAGGTAAGCCCGTCGAAGGCTCACTTTCCATTGCCGCATATAACGAAGGCAATACGATTCTGATCGAAGTGCAGGATGATGGGCGGGGTATCGACATTGAAAAAATCAAAGAAAAAGCGATTAAGAAAAGTTTAATTTCCGGTAAAGACGACATTAGCCGGTTTTCAGAAAACGATTTGATCAATTTTATTTTTATGCCGGGATTCAGCACCAGCGATTTTATTACTGATATTTCCGGACGCGGCTATGGAATGGATATCGTCAAACAGTGCATCGAATCGCTGAAAGGATATATCACTGTCGAAACCAAAAAGAATGTTGGATCTAAATTCAGTATCCATTTACCGCTGACGTTGACATCGTTGCGTGCGCTTTTTGTTCAGGCTGGAAAACATAAATTTGCTTTCCCATTATCGTCGATAACTGAAACCATCAAAATCAAACGCAGCGATATCATCGAAGTTATAGAAAAAAACGCGATTCGCGTGCGTAATCAATTGATACCCATTTTGGTTTTAACGGATATTTTGAACGTTCCGAGTGACGGCGCTAACAAACAGGAAGAAGCATTTGTGATCATCGCCCATGCCAGCGGCGAACGGGCAGGCTTTATCGTGGATGACATTATTGATGAACGCGATATTATTGTGAAATCACTTCCCGATCATTTTATGCGTGTTCAAAATATTTCATCCGCAGCCATTGCAACCAATAACGAAATCGTGCTCGTACTGCATGTTCCCGATTTAATCGCTTCGACCAAAGATTTTTCGATTCGAGAAAAGCCCAAAACTCAAAAAAAATCGACCCAATCAATTCTTGTGGTGGACGACTCCTTAAATACGCGCGAAGTCGAAAAAACCATTTTGCAAGCTTATGGATATGAAGTCGACACGGCCAAAGACGGGCTCGATGCTTTTGAAAAAATAAGACAAAAACATTTTGATCTGGTTGTTACGGATTTGGAAATGCCTTTGATGGACGGATTTACCCTGACGTCCAAAATTAAAAATGATAAAAACTATCAGCATATTCCGGTCATTATCGTCACTTCTCGTGATTCGTCCGACGACAAGCGTCGTGGAATCGACGTAGGAGCCAATGCCTATATCGTTAAAGGATCGTTCGATCAAACTAATCTCATTGACACGGTGGAAAGCCTGATTGGATAAACCTATGAACCAATTACAATCTTTGCGTCCGGTTGCATTTTGGATTATCTGGAAACCTTATTTTTATTCAATAGCTACAGGCATTATTTTCTCTTTAATTGCCAGCCTATATATTCAAAACAACCTTGTAATGACACCGGGGGAAAATTTTTATCGCCAACTGGTACTATGGGTCGACGTTGGCATTATTATGGCGGTCGGAGCTTTGACTCATATTCTATTACTTAAAAAAACATCCTTATTTTTCTTTTCAAAGGACGATAACTCGACGGACGTCGCAACGCCTGCGCTACTACAAGAAATTGCGACTGAAATTGTAAACTACCCAGTAAAGTTTTGTGCGTACGGCCTGATCGGATCGATTTATAGCACGGTGTTGTTTACCGCTTTGACCGTCACGATTCCTTTCATTCTCCATTCCATGTCATGGTATGATTACCTTTCGCATGTGTTGATGGCCATCAGCGTTTTCGTCTGGCCTCTGGCTTTGTTACAATTTTTTGTTTTAGAAAATTTAATGATATCACTCGCGGCCCGCGTTTCCGATATGCCCCTCGAACCGTTGTCAGTAGTTCCAATCAACTTCCGAATGAAATTATTTGCAATCGTATTTATCCCTTTGACATCGGTTTGTACATTATTGATCACCATTATATTACGATACCGCGAATCAAGCGTTTTTACGATTCAATCGGATGTCTACTGGCTTTTAGCCGGAACGTTTTTGTACGCGTTGGTGCTTGTTTGGTTGTTTAGTCGTTCAACTCTGCGTCCGGTTCGCCATATGCAGGCTTATTTATCGGACGAGCATGTGCCTGAAGTTCTGCGTGTTACGACGGATGAGATCGCTTCGTTAAGCAATCATTTTCAATATTACCATTTGCGCCTGAAAAGCTTAACCGTACAACTGCGTGAATGGAGCGAAGCTATTCTTAGAGAATCAAAAGAGATTTCCAACACTTCCAAATATCAACATGTCTCTTCCTCCAATCAGGCGTCAGCCATAGCGCAAATAACGACGACATTGGAGGAGTTGGTGCATTCCGTCAATCAAATTTCTGAAGATATTTTGCGCGTCAATAAGGCTATGCAAAACGGTTTTGCGCAAGTCAGCCGAGGAAAAGAATTCATCGATAAAACATTAAACTGCATTGAGCAAATTCACAGTGAAGCGACTTTGGGATCACAACGCGCGATGGATCTAAGCCTGCGCATGTCACAAATTGAAGAAGTCATGAAGATCATCAATTACATCACCGATCACACCAAAATTCTAGCTTTTAATGCGGCCATTGAAACGGCAGCAGCCGGCGAACTGGGCGAGCGGTTTGGCGTCGTAGCTACTGAAATTCGTCAACTGGCGCAAAATATCTCCAACTCAACCGAGGAAATTAAAAGAATTATTACGGATGTACGTAAGGCAACGCATATTTCCGTACTCGCAACGGAAAAAGAGCTCAAACTGGTACAACATGGAAAGCAATCAGCAGCCGATGCACAAGACACATTCAATTATATCTATGAAATGGTAAAACAAACTTTTGAATCCATCGAACACATTACACGCGCCATTGAACAGCAGAAAACAGCACACGAACAGGTTTTTTTCAGTATCAAAGAAATTGACAATAGCGCCAAAGAACAATTGGCTCAAAGTGAAAATGCAGTTGAACCAACGGAAAATTTACAAAAATTTTCTGATGCCATTCGTAATGTGCTTAATTAAAGGAGTTGACATTTGAATTACCGCATTCCTACCGGAACCAAGGATATTCTTCCATCCGAAATTTACAAATGGCACTTTGTTGAAACTAAGATCCGTGACATCATGCGACGGTTTAATTATACAGAAATCCGTACGCCCATGTTTGAGTATACCGAATTATTTTCGCGCAGTATTGGCGAAAGCACGGACGTGGTCGGCAAAGAAATGTATACTTTTTCGGATAAGGGCAACGAAAGTTTAACATTGCGGCCGGAAATGACGGCATCAGTCATGCGCGCATTCATTGAAAACAGTTTGGGAGAGCAACAATCACTGAACAAAGTCTATTACATCGGACCGATGTTTCGTCAGGAACGTCCGCAAAAAGGACGCTTACGTCAATTCCATCAATTTGGAGTCGAATCGATTGGCAGCCAAGCGCCTGAAAATGATGTTGAAACAATGGCGATCGCGCTATCAATTTATGAAGAATTAGGGATCAAAAATTTAAATTTTAAAATTAATAGCGTGGGTTGTCCGGTTTGCCGTCCCCGTTATCGCGAAGCGCTTGTAGCATTTCTGGAAAAGGTGAAACACGATCTTTCTCCCGAAAGTCAGAAACGACTTACTACTAATCCGATGCGAATCTTGGATTCAAAAAACGAGAAAGATGCACAATTAACAGCTAGCGCGCCGTTGATTAATTCATATCTATGCGAAGAATGCTCGGCGCATTTCAATCGCGTTCAGTCGATGTTAAAAACGCTTGATATCATATTTGAGATTGATGGGCGATTGGTTCGCGGACTGGATTATTACACGAAGACGGCTTATGAAATTCAAAGCGAAAACCTTGGTTCACAAAATGCATTAGGCGGCGGCGGGCGATACGATCTTCTTTGCGAAAGCCTGGGCGGAAAACCTACGCCGGCTGTGGGATTCGCAGCAGGCATCGAACGTCTGATCATTGTGATGGAAGCCGAAAAACTTTCTTTCGGTGAGGTTCCTAAGCCTGATGTATATTTCGTGGTTTTAGGCGAAATGGCATTAAAGGCCGTCCTTCCCCTTGCTCGTCAACTCCGTCACTCCTCTTTTTCGTGCGAAATAGGACAGAATGACCGAAGCCTAAAAGCGCAAATGCGCGACGCCAATCGTCAGAATGTTCGATTCGCTGTAATCATTGGAGACAATGAAGTGACGGCCAATCAATACATAGTTAAGAATATGTCGACCGGAAGCCAACTCAGTTTGTCGCCTGACGAACTTTTCAAGGAACTGAGTAAATAATAATTATCTCAATTTTTCAAGATTGATAGTAATGAGTTGTGCTACGCCGGCATTAAAATTTTGCATATTAATAACCGTGTTAGTCGGATCGGTTACTCGAACAAAATATACCAACGGAAATATTGCAAACGGTTCTTCTGGATCATTATCGGGTTCTGGTTCAATTGAAACAACTATATCCCAAAAATCTTTCTCACCCGTTATGGGATTGATAGCAATTTCATGATTGATCGCAATCGGAAATTTAAAGGCTTCTTTATACGCATTTGTATCGATACCTAACGGCAATTGCCTGCCTTGTACATCCGCATTCCATTTATCAAAAACTAAGTCTTCCCCAGGAAATAAGGGAATGGCCGCTCCACCACCGTTTGGTCCTGCTCCATTTATGTCATTGCCAGCCGCTTGAGTAAAAGCTCCAGTGCTGATACACACCGTTTCGGTACGGGTAGCAACCCATGCTTCATAGTGAAAACCGGAAGGTAAAGATGGTAATTTGAGCCCTGCACCTTGAACTCCATTGCCAAATGGCATATCCACAAACCATACACCGCTTGCATCATTGTTATCAAGACTGTCTGAAGGCGTAGCCAGAACAAACTTACCTGATATTAACGTAGGATCATCCAATTGCATATCAAAAGCATACTGGCCACTGAGCTCCAAAAAAGCAATACCGTTAATAAAATTACCGCTCATAAAAATGCGATTGGGCTGCAAAGGATCAGAATCGTTTTGAAGCTCTATCGAAACCGCAGCTGCACTTGCTTCGGATATATCGCGTTCCGGTAATTTAAGCTGAGCCGCTTTCCCATCAAGAAACGGCTTGTTAGTACTCTCAACATTATCAAAACGTAGAATACTTTCCCATTCGATGCCTCCACCTGCTTTTGGAAAACCCAACCACATTTCATAAAAGCCTTGTCCATCTCGCAGTTCTCTCGGTGATCTATCAAAATAGATTCCGCTAAAAAAGCCTGAATCATCTTTAGAACAGCCAACAAAGACTAATGTCAAGAAAGCAATATAACATCTAAGGGTATGAAAACTCATCCTCATAATATACCTGTACTAAAGTGAATGAATAAATTCGATAAGTTTTACCTGATCATCCTTCGGTAAATTTTTATAAACATTCTTTATAGCTTCAGCTTCGCCGCCATGTAAAATGATTGCTTCATCTATACTGAGAGCTCTTCCGTCATGCAGAAATTCTTTGAAAAATCTCATTCCACGTAAAACAGGAGTTTTCCATTCTTGCGGCAATGCATCGCCATCTAAAGTGCCGTCTGTCAAACCAGGTCCCATATCATGAATTAAAAAATCAGAATAAAAATATACTTCTTTATAGGCGACAGCTTCAATGTCGCTGTCGCCAGTTATCATTTTTGGTACGTGGCATTTCTGGCATCCAATCGTATTAAATAAATTTTTTCCCTCCATAATATTTTGAGTTTCCAGAAGCATTGACGGAAATTCACTCATCCGTATAAATTTTTCAACTTTGTCAACTATATCATCTTTAACGTCAGTGCCATTTCTGCCATCTTTCGCCTTTGGAGCATTAGGATTAACTAATTCGTACGGTCTCATTGACGTAGTCATTCCTAAATCATTGAGAAAAGCTGCTGAAGCAAAATCTTTAATTCGTGACATCTGCGCCTTTAAGCCATGCCGACCTAATTCCGGATGTGTCGGCGCCCCAACAAATCCCATGACAATATAATTGGGCCGCCCAGAAATACCGTCACCGTTCAAATCATTGGGATCGGCATTAGCTACAATCGTTTCTTCGGGAATAGCTTGAATATATCCTCGTCCAAATATTGCTGGTGCTACCCTAAATTCAACAAATTGGGCTTCGGGCGGAACTGTTTCAGGTATCACATTATTCATTGCACTTCGAAATTGAAGTGTCGGTCCTCCAAAACGAATCATGGGATCAAAAGTACCCTCGACTGTACGTCCTATCCTCAAAACTTTCCCTGGTCCTCGCCCCGCACCTTCATGGCATTTTCCACATGCATCTTCTGCAAAAAATGGCCCCAACCCTTCGGCCAATGTAAAGGATCTGAAGAAAAAATCTCTGCCTTCGTGATAAATATTTTGTTCATTGGATGATAAGCCACCAACCATGATTTCTGATTCAGTAGGATCTGCTATAACGTTCTCAGTGGTATCAGAATCACAACCGCTAACGACAAGAAAAATTGTTAATGAAAAAAAATAAACCGATGCGATAAGAGTTTTCATCTCATTTCCTTTCAAAAAACTTATCGTCAAGAATGAACCCGCTTAGAAATGTAGAAATATCAAAGAGATACCATCTATATTAAGTTGAAGTATAAAAAAAAGCAAGACTTAATTTCTAATCACATCCAAAAAGCATTTTCAATATGGTTGATCTCTTCCCGGTCAGAATAAAGTCTGACAGCAATCAAGTCAAAACGGCAATCTACATTTGAGATTCCGTTCTTCCATAGAAAATGATTAGCACATTGCCTCATAAATTTTTGTTTTTTGGGCGTAAGCCATGACTCAGGCTCACCAAACTTAGAAATTGATTGATAAGTCAAATCAGACGTTTTCACCTCAGCAAAAATAATCATTCCGTCGCTTTTCGCTACAATATCCAGTTCACCGTTTCGGAATTTATATTTTTTAGCTAAAATCTCGTACTGTTTGGATTCAAGATATTTGACCGCAACGTCTTCGCCACGGTCTCCGATTTTCTTCGAATAATTCGTATCGTTGTTCATAGTTCATATAAAATTTTGCAAGCCTGATCTTCCAGTTGTTTCACACTTTCATAATATTCTTTTGGAAAATCGTTGGTCAAAATGGCAAAGGCAATTCGATCGCCATTTTTTGATTCAATAAATCCACTCAACGTACTCACGCCCCACAAATAACCGATTTTCAGGCGGCTGGCTTCTGCCGGACCACCGTTTTTTTTGAATCTTTTTCTTTCCGTCCCGTCTACGCCGGCAATGCTCAATGAAGACATATATTCCGAAGACCATTGTGAGTTGTACATGTACTCAAGCAGCCGCACGATTGCGGATGCAGTCATTTTATTGCGCGCATCCAGACCGGAACCGTCGACCATTATAATCTCATTGTCGCTGATGCCAACCTTGCTTATGAACGGCTTAATGGCCCGAATACCTTTTTCATCATTTCCCGGTTCACCAAATTCCTCCGCGCCCATGATCATCAATAGCTGGCCGGCAACATAGTTGTTGCTCCATTTGTTAACACCAGAAATGATGTACGATAAATCATAAGAAGACAAATCATACAAAGGTACTGCATCCATCGGCACGCGGCCATTACGAATTTTTCCTTGTACCGAAATTCCAAATTGCTTTAATGTTTCCTGGATAACGGTTGCGGTATATCGCGTTGGGTCATCCACACGTTTATATATTTCCAATTCCTTTTCGTCAATCCCGATAACGCCATAAACGCTTATGGTCATCGAAGTTTTATTGAATTGAATCGATACTTTATAATTGTCAATGGTTGTAGAATTGGAATCGCCGGTTTTGGCGTTGTTGACTATAGTAAACAAATTAGAAATAGGTTCTACAAAAACCTGTGCGGAGTCACCTGATTTTTTGCCGGGCCGAACAAATACCGTAACCGTATTGAAATTAAAACCCAACGCACCACCAATGGCTGAATAAGCACGATCATTGGTCTCGGCATTGGGTGAATCGCTCAAAAAACTGTCATCAGCGATGATGTCACCGGTGATCGATGTCCAACCCGCCGCTTTAAGGTGATAAATAAACTTCAGTAGTTTTTCCGTTACTAAATACGGATCACCAAAACCTTTGACAAATAAATTTCCCTTCAAGACGCCATTTTCTAACTTTCCGTCGGAATAAAAACCGGTTCTAAACTGACGATTAGTTCCCCATTTATCTAAGGCCGCTGCCGTTGTGACCAATTTCATACACGAGGCTGTACTCAACAATTTCGTTTCATTGTACTGGTGAAGCACTTGCCCTGATTTCAGCGATTTCGCATAAAATCCAACCGAGGATTCTTTGAAAAGTTTTTGCGAGAAAATCATCTCCATCTTTTTTCTCAGAGAATCCAATTTGGCCGAAGAATATGAAACTGGTTGCGCAGTAACCGGCCGTAATAAACCAAAAAAAAGGAATAAGATCGAAATCCTATTCCCGATTGACTTCCATGTCATAATTTTTTTATTCCAATTTAAAAATCGTATTTGAATCCTCTTCATGTCGGATTTCATCGACAGGTTCTTTGCGTCCTTTCCCGGCATACAGACGGTTCGGGCAATTAATGACGATACCGTGTTTACCACCAATATTCTTATAGGCGTGAACGACGCCGGGCGGAATGACGATGAATTTGGGATTATCTTCCCCAACGAACAGAACCATTTTATGATTAAACGTAGGCGATTGGGGGCGATTGTCCCACATCCATACTTTGAAATTAGACGGTCCTACAAAACAGAATAAATCGGCTTGTTCTTTATGTTCGTGCGGGCCACGTGCAACATCGGGCAAGCTTTGAGATACATAGGCCATTGCCGGAAAAAATTCCTCATGGAGCTCATCATTCCTAAAAAGTTCCAAAAGCCAGCCCCGATCATCAATCCATTTCTTAATATCTTTAACGATAACGCCGTCAACAGTGCCTTTTTTAAACATGACCTTCCTATTGTTTTTTGTCTTTTGGAATGACTTGATATACGCGTTCGCCTTCACGTACCATACCGTATTTTTCACGAGCAACTTTTTCGATATGTTTCAAATCGGATTTTAATTTTTCACGTTCCTGCAGTAATGCGGTTTGTTCTTGTTTCAATTTTTCAATCGATTGTACCAAGGCCGATCGCTGATTGTTTATTTTCATGATTTGGTATAGTCCGTAATTACCACCAATAACGGTTAACGAAGCTATGACTGCCACCGCCCATAAAACAATTTTGCGGCGTTTCTTTTTTTTCAGCAGCAACGCTTCGTCACGCAAAAGACTTTCGGCATCCATGGTCATGATCGTTTCCTTTAAATTTTAAACGCACGCCGTCCTAGATACACGGCGCTGGCGCCTAAATGTTCTTCAATACGAAGCAATTGATTGTATTTGGCGATGCGATCGGTGCGCGAAGCCGAACCGGTTTTAATTTGCCCGCAATTGAGCGCGACGGCTATATCGGCAATGGTCGTATCTTCGCTTTCGCCTGAACGGTGGCTAATCACAGCCGTATAGCCGGCTTTGTGCGCCATGTGCACGGCATCAATAGTTTCTGTCAAAGTCCCGATCTGATTAACTTTTACCAAAATAGAATTCGCAACACCTTGGCTAATTCCTTTGGATAAAAACTTCGGATTAGTTACAAATAAGTCATCACCGACCAATTGTACTTTATCGCCAATTGCATCCGTCAACATTTTCCAACCTTTCCAATCGTTTTCTGCCATGCCGTCTTCGATTGAAATGATAGGATATTGCCGCACCCAGTTTTCGTAAAATTTAACCATTTGTTCGGATGATTTTTTCGATCCGTCCGATTTTTTTAAAACATATTTACTGCCGTCAAAGAATTCACTCGATGCGGGGTCGAGTGCAATCATTACTTCCTTCCCCGATTTATAACCGGCGGCATGAATGGCTTCTAAAATTACTTCCAACGCTTCGTCATTCGATTTTAAATTAGGAGCGAATCCACCTTCATCACCGACGGCTGTGTTATATTTTTTGGATTTCAAAACGGTTTTCAAATGATGGAAAATTTCGGCTCCCATACGCAATCCTTCTGAAAAGCTTGAGGCACCGACAGGCATGACCATAAATTCCTGGAAATCGACATTATTATCGGCATGCGCACCGCCATTGATAATATTCATCATTGGCACAGGCAGAGTTCGCGCTTGAATACCGCCAATATAACGGTACAGCGCGATGCCGAGCTCAACGGCCATCGCCCGTGCTACGGCCAAACTAACTCCTAAAATGGCATTAGCTCCTAATTTCCCTTTGTTCGGCGTTCCGTCAAGCGCGATCATTGTGTGATCGATTACTGCTTGTTCGGCGGCTTCCATATGAACTAGTTTTTTGGCAAGTATAGTATTGACATTTTTAACGGCCTTTTGCACGCCTTTTCCGAGATAACGCAATTTATCCCCGTCGCGTAATTCTACTGCCTCATGTTCGCCGGTTGAAGCGCCGCTGGGAACGATAGCTCGTCCCATTGCGCCGCTTTCCAAAAATACCTCTACTTCAACCGTTGGATTGCCTCGGGAATCTAAAACTTCACGCGCATAAATTTGATGAATATGGCTCATGATTCTGCTCCGGATTATTTGGTTCGTTCCATATTGTATTGAATAAATTTCTTCAAACCGTCTTTCGCCGGTGAATCTTTGAAATGATTCAAACTGGCTACAGCTTGATTGGAATAGTCCTGCAATCTTTTCTTCGCGTAATCTAATCCTCCGTAATGTTGTGTAAACGCTATAATCGCATTAACGTCCGAACGGCTAACACTTTTTTTAATTTTCTTCAAAATGTGTTTGGATTCTTCGGGCTTTGCCTGTTTTAATGCATAAATCAAAGGCATAGTGATTTTCTGTTCTTTTAGATCGCGGCCTTTGGTTTTACCGATAACCGATTGTTCACCTTCAAAATCAAACAAATCGTCTTTGATCTGAAACGCCATACCGACATAATCGCCGAATTTCTTCAAAGCCTCACGATCAATTTCGGCACCAGTTGTTGTAATGGCGCCTAATTCGCAAGCAGCGGAAATGAGTGCGCCTGTTTTATCGTTAATAATTTGCAAATACGTCGGCTCGTCAATATCCAATTTCCGGCTCTTATCGATCTGGAGCAGTTCACCCTGACTGGCGCGCTTGGTGGCTTCGGATAACAACATCATGGCATCGAAACTTCTGATATCGACGATGCTGATCAATGCATTGGCGAGCAAATAATCGCCCATAAGGACAGCCATTTTATTTTTCCAAATCGCATTAATCGATGGCAAACCGCGCCGCATGTCGGATCCATCGACAACATCGTCATGCACCAACGTAGCCGTATGCACTAACTCAATCGTAATGGCCGCTCGATAGGATTTTTCATCCAGAGTTCCTCCGCACATTTTACTGCACATGAGAACCAACATCGGTCGTAAATTTTTTCCGCGTGAAGAGACGACGTATCGGGCGATCGTATCGACGATTTTAATATTGGATGTAAGACGTTCTTTAAATTTTTTTTTGAATACTTCTATTTCGTCTTCAATCGGTTCAAATATTTCCTTAATCGTCATTAAACCGGTTCCGTATTACTTGAAATTTCTCGCCGAAATGCTGTGGCAATGTAAGGTTTTGGCGTTTCCAAATCAAGAAATTAATCCCCATTTTACCGCTCCAAAAATCACTAAACATGGAAAAATCAAAAGAGCTGATTGAAAATCCAATCAGCTCTTTAAAATAATCACTTCAATTAATATCTATTGTTCTAATTCCAACTCATCCTCGCCTTTGAAATCTTCGATGAAACGTTCCTGGGCTTCCGTCATATCCGCGCCGAAACCACGAATAATTTCATCCGGCGATAAATTCAATTCCTGAAGGCAATACCGCAAGTAGTATTCATATTCCAGATCCGGATCGTCTTCCAACATGTTTTCGGCTTCCGATTCCGAACAATTATTCTCTCGAGCCACCCATTCGGATGCGGTTAATCTCGCCATACGTTTCTCCTTTGTTAATGTATTATCAATAATAATTGATTACTTGATCGGCAATCGAAGATCCTTCATAATCCTCATATTTGACAAGGGTTTATGGGCACTTCGATACTTAAAATCGTGCAATGATACTAAATTAAACATGCTTTGTCAAGTGATAAATCACCCGAAAAAAATGAAAATTTAATTTTTTCAGGACTTGTTCATCTTGGCGGTTTTAAGTATGTATATAAAGCCGTTTGTCTTGACTTCTTTATTTACAAAAAACCTTCGTAAATGGACTAATTTTTTTGAAAATTTTTCATAAGATATTCCTCAATCGAATCAGTTACCCTTGAGGCATTAAAATCTGCACAATCGCATATCCAGTCCGCCTGAAGATACCCTTGTTCACGCTGTTTAAATAAGAACTCTACCTCCCCGAATTGTAGAAGTGGCCGATGTTGCGCATCCTTTAAGCGGTCTGCGAGCAAAGGAAGTTCGGTTTTCAAATAAATCAAATAACCGGTAGATCGAACGTAATGTAGATTGCGCGGATTGATTAAACTTCCCCCTCCCAGCGCAATAATACATGCTTCTTTTTGTTGGGAACAGCGGTGAATAACATCCGATTCCAAACGGCGAAATTCTTTTTCACCGAATTGGTTGAAAATCTCGCTGATTGTTTTTCCGGATTCTGATTCAATCATCGCATCGGTATCGATGAAAAGTCGATTCATTTTTTGAGCCAACAACCTGCCGACAGTCGACTTACCGCTTCCCATGAAGCCGCAAAGATAAATTTTTTCTTTCATCGTTTTCTGCCAAAAACAGAATTAACCATCATAGCGCCAAGTACCAGCATCCCACCAATAACGGCCCAAAATCCCGGTACCTCCCCGGTTCCCAAAAATGTCCAGATCGGATTGCAGATCGGTTCCAAAAGCGTATAGATAGCAATCTCAACATTCGAAATATAGTGAACGCCTTTCGCAAAACAAAGATAACCGCAACCCAATTGAATAACGCCAAGAAAAAGTAATCCTAAAACATCATTACTGCCCAAATTAAATTCTTCACCTGCAATGCCTGCCAACGGTCCTCCAGAACTTGTCTGCATCAGTACGGTAATCGCTATGAATAAAACGACCACTGTCATCGCATTACCCAGCATAAGATGATATACGCCGCGAAGATCGCTGACCCTTTGATCAGTTGTGACATCACCGGCTTGCGCGTGTTCTTCCGACCGTTTGACTGATACCTGTAGCAGCGCAAAAGCCACACCCGACAACATCCCGATGATATTGCCGATCAAAGCAGTTGATTTTTCCTCGTCTGCAAAAAAGAGAGCCATTCCAACCAGGCACACTGCAACCGTAACTATTTCCAGAAAATATATCCGTTCTTTTAGAATAAAATACGAAACCAAAATGACCGTGACCGGCGATGTATATTGCAAAAAAACCGCATTAGCCGAAGTCGTCAGTTTATTGGCCATTACGAATAAAGAAACAGTAAATGTATAGCAGATCGCCGTAATCAATGCCCATTTGTTGAAATACATTGTAAAGGGAATTTTCCTGAACTTAATCTGAAAAAAAATGTAACCACCCAAAAAGATTCCTGCGATCAATGATCGAAACAACGCAATTTGAAGTGATGGCAATTGCACCCATTTGATCATAAGTCCTGCACTGCTCCAAAACAAAGCGGCCAGACAAATGAAAAATACGCCTTTGAAATAATCGTTTTTTAACATAAATAATTTGATTTTATATAAAATTTTTTGCTTTTTTGTCACAGGGTCTGACAATAAGCCATGAAATTTAATGACATTTTAGCACTCAGCATAAATGAGTGCTAAATCCACACTTATTTTTAAGTTTAAAACATTAATTTTAATTATCTTACATTATTTTAAAAAATTGGTGTACAGATTGCTAACTGCACATTCACTACTTGAATTTTTTTTTAAAAACTTCTTTTAACAACAATACTTCAACACAATAAACCATCGTTCAAAACAATCAGGAGGAAGTTAACATGAAACTGAAACCTTTAGGCGACAGAGTGATCGTTGAACCTATGGAAGCGGAAGAAAAAACTGCCAGCGGTCTGATCATTCCCGATTCAGCCAAAGAGAAACCTCAAGTCGGTAAAGTCGTGGCTGCAGGTCCCGGCAAAAAAGACGAACCTTTAACAGTCAAAGCTGGCGACATGGTTTTGTATGGCAAATATTCCGGTACGGAAGTATCGTATGACAACAAAAAATATTTGATCATGCATGAAGCCGATATTCTTGCCATTCAAGGTTGATAAAAATTTGACGAAAATAGCAAAATTAATCTAAAAAAACAGGAGAAATATCATCATGGCAGCTAAAGAAATCGTATTTGATGTCGACGCGCGTGCCAAGCTGAAAAAAGGGATCGACGTTTTGGCCAATGCGGTCAAAGTCACGCTCGGCCCCCAGGGACGCAACGTTTTGATCGATAAAAAATTCGGTGCGCCGACCGTTACCAAAGACGGCGTTACCGTAGCCAAAGAAATCGAACTCGAAGATCCGATTGAAAATATGGGCGC